>JBDLJO010000062.1:0-12186 GCA_039714275.1 Chloroflexota bacterium
GGCCCCACTGTACCGAACCCCACCACACAAGCAGATGCCCTTGCTGTGCTCAAGAAATATGGCTTATTGGAAAAAGTGCCCCCGCCTATTCTGGCGGCTTTGTTGAGAAGGAAAAAGAACGGTAGAAATGTTAATGTCGCTGCGAAAAATACCATGATCATTGGGAGCAATCAAATTTCAGCAGAAGCTGCAAAAGAAAGAGCCACCCACGAAGGCTTTGAAACGCATATCCTGACAACATCGCTGCAGGGTGAAGCATCGGAAAAAGGGCGCGAGCTTGCGGACTATTTGCGAAAAACAAAGCAGCGTCCGTTGTGCGTGATCGTTGGTGGGGAGACGACGGTCTTACTTGGTGATGCAGAAGGGTTGGGAGGGCGCAACCAGGAGATGGCACTGGCTGCCGTGGAAATATTAAGCGGTGTTCGAGATATGATGCTGATTACATTAGCCACAGATGGCGATGATGGACCCACCGATGCGGCAGGAGCGGTAGTCACGGGGGATACCTATGGCAGGGCCAAAGAGCTTGGGCTGGACCTTGAAGCCCATTTGCGTGAGCATAACGCCTATCCATTTTTCGAGACACTTGGCGATCTTTTAATTCCCGGCCCAACAGGAACCAATGTCAATGATCTGGCTTTTTTGTTCGCTTTTTAGCTTTAGATGTTTAAGATTTGGGTTGATACTGGACATATATAACCCATAAAAAAAAGTGCTTCCTGTTTTTGTAGGAAGCACTTTGGATTTATTTTTGTTTCAATTAAATTAGTCGGCAGCGGCCATGGCGTGCAAGGGCGTTGGGCGGAATTTATAGCCATAAACCAACAAACCACGCGCCTCATCACCATCTGAGCGAAGTTTGCGGGTCACCATTTCAACCGGGGTGCCGATTTCAACCGGTTCTTCACCTAAGTCGGTCAACTGCGCCGTCACCATAGGCCCCTCTTCAAGCTTTACCAGGGCAACCGTATAAGGAGTCATATTCTGATAGCCAACTGGGGCGTTGTGCAGGGTGGTGTAGGAATATACTTCCCCACGACCGCTGAAATTAAACGGGGTTTTTGCTTCATCGCCGCATTCCGGACATACATCACGCGGGGGGAAGATCTTGGCCTCACAATGAGGGCATATTTCGCCTTGCAGGGCGTACCGCTGTTTTTTCAATCGCCAGTGACGTGCAATTTCCATAATTTTGCTCCTTGAGACAAAAACTTCTGTCTTCGGAGTATAGTTTAGCTAAAAAAGCTATCAAGAACTATCAGGTTAAGGCTTAGGCTGGGTAGTTTCCAGAATATGGGAGACCACGGTGGATGCCGGACCACCCAGGGATTGGACCAAAGCACGCTGTGCGTCCGGAATTTGATTCTCCCCCGCCAGACCGCGCAGCTGTAAGGTAGATTCAACAATTTGATAGATTCCTGAGGCTCCCCAGGGGTTGCCGCGCGCTTTCAATCCGCCCATGGTCATGCAGGGGATGCGCCCGGTGAGGGCAAGTTGACCATTTTCAGCCAATGACCATCCTTGACCCGGGGCTGCGAAACCGGCTGCTTCCAAAGAGAGCGCACCGTAAATCGAGAAAGCATCGAAAAGTTCAAAGAAATCGATTTGATCGATCATGATTCCGGCCTGTTGGAGAGCGCGCTGCACCGACAAGTGCGCCGCTTCAAAATTCAAGGGGTCACGACGGTCATGGAGAGCTAGGGTATCGGTTGCCAACGATGATGCGGTGATTTTTACCTGGGGAAAATTACTATTAGGAGGCAGTAAATCGGAGCGGGTTAAGATCACCGCTGCAGCACCATCGGCATCCGGTGCGGCATCAAAAATATTCAACGGATCGCTGGCCATGCCCACACGGGCATATAAAGCAGGCTTGATCGCTTTGCGGAACATGGCATGCGGATTGCCCACGCCATTAGCGTGTGCGGTAACTGGAAAGCCGACCAGGGCATCGGGTGGAAGATCGTGCTCATGCATATAACGGCGCATCAGCAGAGCAGCCTGGGCGGTCAACGTCATGCCGTGAATGGATTCATAATCGCTGTCGGTAACAGCAGAAACTGCAGCTTCAAGCTCAGAACCGACTTTGTCGGTAAATTTTTCCACCCCGACGACCAGGGCAACATCCACAAACCCCGACTTGATCGCCATCGTGGCGGCACGTAATGCCGCGCCGCCGGAGGCGCCAGCTGCTTCAAGAGTATAGGCTTCAATGCCCCGCAATCCGGCAAAATCGGCGATCAAAGCGCCCAGGTGAGCTTGTCCTGAAATCGTGGGTGCCAACATATTACCCACGAACAAAGCCTGCGGACGCAGACCACCGGCATCTTTCATAGCGGCTTCGAGCGCATAAAATGCCAGCTCTCGCAGAGAAATTTCCCAGTGCTCACCGACATCGGTTTGCCCAATACCGGCGATAACAACTTCCATTGATGTATTCATCCTATTTCATGACCAGCTTGCCGCGCATGCGGGTATAGGCTGCGTAATCAATCTCCGTACGACGGGCGATATACTCACTCGTTGTGGGAGCTTTATGTCGGCGTTCGGTGATCCGCTCGGTAACCTGAAGCGAGAAAGCATCCGATCCGGCACCCGAACCAAAAGAAACGACTAAGATGCGGTCATTTGGCTGGGCGATATCCAGGATGGCAGTTAAGCCAATGATCGCCGCGCCTGAATAGGTATTGCCAATCTTGGGCACTAAAAGCCCAGGTGCGATTTGTTCTTTGCTAAAACCTAATTGAGCCGCCACCCGGGCGGGGAATTTGGTATTGGGCTGATGAAAAACGGCGTATTGATAATCAGCGGGTCCGGTACCGGTGGCATCCAAGTAAGCTTTGGCAGCCGACGTGATGTGGGTGAAATAAGCGGGCTCACCGGTAAAACGCTGGCCGTGTTCAGGATATTTCTGATAGGCGCGCCGCCAAAAATCGGGCGTATCTGTGACATAGGAATAGCTGCTGTCAATAACAGCAGCAGCCTGATCCGCTGGACCGATGATAAAAGCCGCGCCGCCGGCCGCAGCGGTATATTCCAAAGCATCTCCGGGGCGACCCTGGGCCGTATCCATGCCGATGGCCATCGCGTAGTCGGCCATACTGGAGCCAACCAACCCCATCGCCGCAACCATAGCTTCCGTGCCAGCCTTGCAGGCGAACTCCCAATCTGCGGCCTGCACGTGAGGCACTATACCTAAAGCTTCGGCCACAATGGTCGAGGTCGGCTTAACCGCGTAAGGATGGGATTCCGAGCCCACCCAGACAGCACGCATGACTGTGGGATCAATGCCTGCGCGATCCAGGGCGTTGCGGGCCGCTTCAATCGACATGGTTGCGGTATCCTCATCAAAGCCAGGAACCGCTTTTTCTTGAATGGGGACGCCTCCTACACCGCCTGTCCAGACGCGGGAAATTTCCTGTGCAGGGAGCCGGTAGCGGGGCACATAGGACCCATAGCCGACGATGCCGACAGGTCGGGATGGTTTGAGCAGGATATGGTCTGATGAATTCGGTTTTTGATTCATAGATTTGTTATTTTAGCAGTTAAGTAGTTGGGTAATTGAATCAGCGAGGTGATGATTTTAATATTTCTCGAGCCCGATCAATACGGATGGCTTTTTCAGCCACTAATTTGCTTGCCAACCAGGGGATTTGATCTCCTTCAGCTCCAGCGGAAATGGCAACCTGACGGGCGTGCAGTGTCATATGGCCGCGCTGTATACCTTCAGTGGCCAAAGCCCGCAGAGCAGCCAGGTTTTGCGCCAGCCCAACGGAGACCATAATTTCGGCCAGTTGGTTGGCGGTTTGAACACCCATGATCTTTAACGCGGTCCGGGCTGCAGGATGAACTTTGGTTGCGCCTCCGACAATGCCAACCGCCATCGGCATTTCCAGGCTGCCAACAAGATTGCCGGCCGCGTCTTGTCCCCAGGTACTCAGGGAAGTATAGGGACCATTTCGGGCTGCGTAGGCGTGGGCTCCAGCTTCAATCGCGCGCCAATCGTTGCCGGTTGCTAAAACAACGGCATCAATGCCGTTCATAATCCCTTTATTATGGGTGGCAGCCCGGTAGGGATCGCTGGCGGCAAAGGCCCAGGCCGCGATAATGCCATCGCGCACATCCTCAGCGGCATGGTCGCGGAAAGCTAATTTTTCAAGGGGGATTGTACAGCGGGCACGCGCTAAACGGCGGTCGGCTAAATTGGAAAGGATGCGCAAATGCACCCGTCCGCCGGTGATGGCCTCAATGTTGGGGGCCAGATGCTCGCAAGCGGTATTAACGGCGTTCGCCCCCATCGCATCACGGACATCATAGATCAGATGAAGCACCATGAAAGGACCGATAGGGGAATCATTGATCAGACGTACCTCTAAGTCGCGTGGGCCGCCGCCCAACTTCTTCAGGATGGGATCGATTTCTGCAACAGACTCCAAAAGCGTACTTTTCTGTTCCAACAAGGCGGTTTTTGCTGCTTGAAGGTCATCAACATCGAGAACTTGCATTTGGCCGATCATTTCGGGTGCGGTTGTATCAGCAGAAAAACCGCCGCCAGCGCGGGCCAGTTTAGCCATAAAGGATGCACCGGCGACGATGGATGGCTCTTCAACCACCATCGGGACGATGATATCGCGGCCGTTGACCTGGAAGTTGAGCCCCAATCCAATTGGCAAAGCGTGGAGACCGACAACATTTTCAATCATATGTTGCGCAGCTTCCAGCGAAAGACCGCCAGGGCTTTTCAGGGTAGCAAGATCATCAGGAGAGAGTATCCCTCTTTCAATCAGTAATGCATCACGCTGGTCAAGTGAAAGATCATAAAAACCAGCGATGCGGGAATGATGTTGAGAATCCTTGGTCATTGTTTCAATACTCCAATTTAAGATTGTAAATCATTAAGCTGGCAAAAACTATCAGGTTGACCGATTTGGGAGCAATAGGAGCAGCAAGGTTTTTGAATATTGCTGCCCTGTCAACGCTTTATAAGGTGGTTGAACACTGCAAAACGTAGGGTGCACGATTTGGTTTGAAATCAGGTTTGATTGTTTTTTGATTAAATTATTTGGCTGGTTTATATTAAGCTGGTAAAAATTGTCCGGTTTAGTTAATTTAGGGTAAAATATATGCGGTGAGGATTTATGGTAACGTTAACTCGTGAACAATTAGAAGGCCGACTTGTTGCGCTGCATCGAGCCAGTCTGCAGCTAGTGGGGGACCTATCACGCAACAATGTTTTAGAACGTATTGTTCGCATTGCTCGAGAACAAGTCAATGCCCGTTACGCCGCACTGGGGATCATTAACGAAGATGGGGAACTGGATAATTTTATTCATATCGGCATGGAAGAAGATGAAATTAAGCGCATAGCACATTTGCCCCAAGGGTTAGGATTGCTCGGAGCGGTACTGGGTGAACGAGAAGTTATTCGTATCCCCAATATCACAGACGATCAACGCAGCGTGGGATTTCCCGCTCATCACCCGGAGATGGATTCTTTTCTCGGGGTTCCGATCATGTCGGCCGGGCGCATGTTGGGTCAAATTTACCTGACCAACAAAGAAAACGCGACCGAGTTCAATCAAGATGATCAGCGAGTTATTGAAACTTTAGCCGCCTATGCTGCGGTGGCTATTGAAAACTCACGCTTGTACCAAAATATTGTCCACCGCGACGATACGCTTAATCAGCAATATGAAGATTTAGCGCTGCTTTACCATCTGGCACAGGCATTCTCGAACACATCCAATATTGACCAGATCTTGGAAGAGATATTAAGTCAGGTCATTGCCCACTTCCAAGTACATGCTGGAGAAATTTTCCTTCACGATGTCGAAAGCGGCCGGCTTCATCTGGCGCTGCATCAAGGTGAATCAGAGACCATGTTTTGGTCCAGTGAGCATTTTAAAGTTGGTGAGTGTCTGGTAGGACGCGCTGCTCAAGAAAAGAATATTTTGCTCAGCACAATATCAGAAATAGAAGAGCAATTTTTAGAGCCGGCCGTACTCGAGGCCGGTTTTCAATGCCTGGCTGCAATACCTTTAATTGCCAACATGAAGGTAGTTGGTGTCATGGCCGTCGCCAGCCGGGAAGATGTCCCCTTTTCCGAGCGCGAGCTGAACCTGCTGGCTGCACTGAGCACATGGGCCGGCACAACCATTGAGAATGCGGGCCTGCAGCAGAAAACGCGCCGTATGGCGATCTTAGAAGAACGCGAGCGCATTGGTATGGATCTGCATGACGGCATTATCCAATCTATTTATGGTGTTGGATTAGGCTTGGATTACGCGCGTTTATCTCTCAAATCTGATCCTGAAACAGCTTTGCGCAAGATCAGCGAGGGTATTGACGGGCTCAACCAGGCGATCTGTGATTTACGGGCTTATATATCCGATTTGCGACCTCGTCAACTTCATGAGGACGAACCTCTCCAGGCAGGTCTTGCCCGTCTGGTTGAGGAGTTCGAAACTAATGCCAAGGCAAAAACGATCTTGAACACACCCTCAAATGGTCTGGCAAAGCTGGATCAGAAAAATGCCTTAACCCTTTTCCACATCTGCCAAGAATCGTTGGCCAATGCTGCTAAACATGCCCAGGCAGATACGGTGGAAGTTGAGTTGTGGGAAACCGATGAGCAGGTTTTAATCAAGATCAGCGATGATGGGCGCGGCTTTGATGTTGAGGGCAGCAGCCGAGACATTGGTCACGGCTTATCGAACATGCATCGCCGGGCCCATAAAGTTGGCGGCGATGTCAAAATTTCTTCCACCTTAGATGTAGGAACGACGATTTTGGCCTGGGTGCCGTGGGCGCAAGATGGGGCAGATCCTGAGGGATAAGAAAATTTTTATGTAAAATACAAAACCACCGCTGCGGTGGTTTTTTTGATTCCAGGATAAAGGGGGGATGATCAATAATCATGCTGCCGATAAACAAAATACCGATGAGTCTTTTCTCTGTGAGTTATTAAGGTTTGCTCTATTGATGTTGTTAAAAACAGACTTCCGAAGTTTTGAAAACCTCGGAAGTCTTGACTTTCAATAAGGGTGCCTATTACCTTTTATATATGCGCGGCACGCGGGTGTTGATGTTGGTCAATATCTCATAGGGAATCGTGCCGGCCCAGGTGGCAAGATCATCCGCGCTGATGGATTCAGAATCCATCTCACCCATCAGCACAACCTGATCGTCGCTGTAAGCCGAATCCATCCCAATATCTACCACAATCTGATCCATAGAAATACGTCCAACGACCGGGTATTTCACCCCGTTGATCAGCACCTGAGCCTGACCAGACATGCCCCGAAAATAGCCGTCGCCATAACCCACCGGAATGGTGACTGCCCGGGTCATGACCTCTGATTGCCAGGTTGAGCCGTATCCCACCGGGTGCCCGGGTTGGATGACTTTAAAATAAACCACCCGCGAATGCCAGCTGAGTGCTGGTCGCACTTCCACCGTGCGCATGGCTTCCGGAGACGGGTAGACGCCGTAAAGCATCACCCCCGGACGCACCATATCAAAGGTCGCTTCGGGGAGCTGTAAAATGCCCCCAGAATTGGCCATATGCCGCAGGCGGGGAGGGGGCGCGTTATGGCGCTGATAAAAACTCAGCGTCTCTTGAAAACGAGCGATCTGGGTCCGGGAATGTGTTAAATCCGCACTGTCGGCGTTGGCAAAATGGGTGAAGATACCTTCTATGTCCAGGTGTTTTGTCCCCAGCGCGGTTTCGAGGGTGCTTTCTGCATTGTAGTACTGCACCCCGATACGCCCCATGCCGGTATCAATCTTGAGGTGGACTTTGGCGACCGTGCCCATCCGCCCGGCGATATCATCAACATAGCGCAGCTTTTCGGCGGACGAGACGGTGATGGTGATATCATGTTGGATGAAATAGGGAACCTGGTTGCCAAAGATGCCACCCAGTACCAAAATTGGGGTCCGGATGCCGTGTTCACGCAGCAGCAGCGCCTCTTCCAACACGGCGACGCCGATATAGTCTGCACCTAGTTTCTCCATCAGACGGGCGGTTTCAAGCAGTCCATGCCCGTAGGCGTTAGCTTTGACGATCGGCATCATCTTGGCATCCCCAACATGCGCCTGAATGGCTTTGTAATTATCGGCCAGGCGCGTCAAATCAACCTCAACATGAGTGGGGCGCACCACGTCTTGTGATGACATGGTCGGAAGGTGAATGGAAGCCGTCATGTGGTCATTATACTCTGAGCAGATGGGAGAATCTCAGCCATATTTTATTGCCGCTTATTTGTGTACGATCACTCGTTGATCTCAAAGATGGCGCCCGCGCTGCTGCCCTGGACATCGGGGAAGTAGAACTGCCAGGCATGAGCGGGGATGACGCGGAATTCTCCTGGTCGATTCAGCACCAGGGTGTAGGTTAGCTGATAAGTTCCTGACGGCAGATAATCTACCGCCCATGCGACGTGATCGTCATAGATTTGGGGGTCATTGAAGAACCACCAGCCCCAGCCATCACCGAAGGGGTCGCGGACATCATAATCTGCCGCACCCAGTTGGCTGGTTTTTAGACTGGTATTGAGAATTTCAGCACCCGCGGGGATATAATCCTCCACCATCAGGTAGTAAGCATCTTGATCTAGAGTCAGGGTTAATCGGGCGGTGACCAGATCACCAACCGCCGCATCTTCCAGGGGTGCACAGCCGTTTTCATCATCCACACCCTGCTGGCAGTACTGGCGTGAAACGCTGATACCAGCATTCAGCGGGGCGGCATCTTCAACCGGACGCTGTACATTGAGATAAGCAGTGTAATACAATCGGCCGGGGCCGTCTGCGCGCTGGATATTAAGTGCATTGGGGTAATCGGGATAGAGCACGCTGACCGGAACAGACGAAGTTACCGCAGTCAGCCGGGCATCTCCACCAGCCTGACCTTCGGCGATGGTGCTGTGATTGAGTTCAGCGGAGAAGGCAAAATCACCAGCCAATTCACCGGTGCCTTTCATAAACTCGGTCAGGGATAAAATTGCCCAGGCAGATTCATAGGTTGAAGCCCATGCACCATCAGCGGCACGATGCGCCATCAGATAGCGCACGGCTTCGGGCAAGGACGCTGAAGCTGGGTCCAGCTGCGCCAGGGCGTAAATCACCAACGCGCTGTTGAAGGTAGTCGTTTCCATGTTGCGCCAGGAATCGCGCCCTTCCCAATGCGTGCCGGCAGCCGAACGCAGAGCAGTGGAACCTAAATCAGAAACCAAAATATCAATGCGATCATCTTCGGGTAAAAGCTTTTCATAAGTCAATGCCAGTAAAGCGCTGGCCCAGGGGGAAAGCTGATCACGTCGTGCGAATAAACCATCCGCACCCGGCAATGCGCCCGAGCCAAGTTGAGCAAGCACAAAATGCTCAAAAGCCAGACGGTCAAGCTGCCACCCTGAGGATAACATTTCGGGAGCCGGGAGCGCGGCCAGTAAATAGGAAACCGCATCTTCGATGGTCGTTTGATCATCGACAAAAACACCGGCATCCTGTGCCCGGATGAGACCAAAGAGCACATAGGCGGTGATATATGGGTCGCTGTCACCATCCTGCCACCATCCCCAGCCGCCATCTCGATTCTGGCGCACCAACAAACGTACCAAACCGTCGTCCAAGGTGCGTTCTAAACGCGCTGCCAGATCGGGGGCATCCAGCCCTAAACTTTGAATGGCGCGGTACGCTTCGAGGTTGGGCAGGAAGCGCGAAACCGTTTGTTCGATGCACTGATAAGGATAGTTTTCGAGGGCATCCAGGCCGGCGGTCATCGCCGCCGCCAGGGAAGGTGCTAACTCAATATTTAATTCACCAGCGGATGCATCAAATGCTCGCGGCAGGCTGACCAGCTCTAAGCGCTGATCACCTTCGGCCAGCAGCCCGGCTGTACCAAAGGTCTGTCGGGCACTGTAGTGGTAAACGGGGATATCTCCCCACACCGGTCGGGTAATATCTTCATAATATATCGTGCCCGACGGATCGGTCCCTGCAGCCGAGAAAACCAGCACCACCTGATCGCTGTCATCCACACGGCCCCACCAGGAAAATTCACTTCGGCCGCCGGCGGGAATAGTGAAATTTTGCAGTTCTTCAGCCGAATCATCGAGGATAAAACCAGCCGCCTGGAGGGCAAGTTCACCACTCAGATCAACATCGGCATTATTATGAATGATGGCGCTAATTTCAAGATGATCACCGGTCACCATGAAGCGCGGCGTGACCGGACGAATCAGCAGTTCTTTGGATGTGACAACATGTGTCTCTGCCTGGCCGATCCGCGTATCCTGCGTCAGGCCGCGGGTATCAATATGCCAGGTGGTCAAACTATCCGGTAGGGTGAAGGTAGCCTGGGCCTCACCGTTAGTATCGGTAACGATCTCGGCATGCCAATAAGCGGTATCGGGGAAATTCTCGCGTATGGCTGGGGGAGCCAAATCTCCGCCGCCACCACCGCCCAACCCGCCCATGGGGAAATCAATGATCATCGGGTCCGGCCGGTATAAAATCAATCCCACCCCGGTGCGAATGCCTAAAGGCTGGGGATCATAATAGGCGGACATGATATCTTCGGCGTTGGGGTCCATCAAGGAGAGCGCGGCCAGATCGGCAACAGCCAGCGAGAATTCGCCCTCTACAGGTTCCCCCGCAGCATCGGTGACGCGCAAATCTACGGTAACTTCCTGCCCCGGTCCAAGGTGCTCCGGGCAGCCGGTGCCAGCCGGACAGGAGACATCCACCCCGTCGTGAACAGCAATCACTTCGACATTGAGCTCAAATTCATCCGGCGCAACAGGAATATTGATATAACCCTGCTGAAAATCAACCTCGCCAGTTTCATCCTGCCCAATCAAGGTCACAGAAAGATAAATATTAGGGGCATCTTCGATCGTTAAAGGAAGAGCATATGTGGTGCCTGCGCCGTCAATGGATATGACATCATTGCGCATCAACGTGCCCCGTTCAACAGTGATCAGCGCTTGAGCGCCGGTACCGTATGCATTTGGAATGAAAATTGAGGCCGTTTCACCGGGTTGATAAGCGCTTTGATCGGCGCTGATGCGCATTTGATGCGAGGGCAGTCGCGGCCAGACGGCCTGACCGGCGCCGCGCACCCAAACAGTCATTTGTGTATGGGCAGCTCCGCTTTGAATATCAAGCTGATAGGTGCCTGGGGAAGGTGGTGTAAATGCCAGTCGGGCGACACCATCTGAGCCGGTATTGAAATCCGTTGAGGAGATGGTTTCGTAATGCGGGATATACCCTTCATCTGAGTCTTGATCTTCGACCCAGGTGACCTGCCGGAATTGTGCCTGCAGGCCGGTTTTAGCCAGGGGCTGCAAATCCCAATCAACGGTCAGCAGATCAAAATTGATTTCTGCTCCGCTTTGCCCCAGCCAGGTATCAGATTTCGCGCCGATGTAGAATTTTTCTGGATGTACGTTGAGGATCGTGCGCGCGCTGACGGGAAAATTACTTTCATCGATCATGGTTGCTTCAAGGGTATAGCGGGAGGTTGAATCCTCGGGAAGGATTTCAACGTCAAAGGCGAATTTTCCATCCGCACCTGTAACGCCCTCGCCGCTGTCGATCAATTCGCCGAAATAATCCCGCTCGTACCAGCCGCAGTACCAGCAGTAATTCTGCGGACCAACTTGATAACCAGGGATGCGGAAAGAATCATCATTACGGTATAAATTCCAACTTAAATCCAGGTCAGCGCCCGGGGCGTCAAAGAAATAACGGGCACCGATCTCCATAGTTTGGGTGCTCTCTGCCAGGTAAGCAAGTTTCCCGTCCTGGGTCGCAACCTGGAGGTCAATCTCCGGTTTACGGTATTCCATGACGTGAAATGCCAATTTGCCGTAGGGGGTGGTAATTTGATATCTTCCTGGCTGGGCGTCCTCTGCCAGCGTATAAACCCCGTGAGATGAGCCAAAAGATGAGACTGGTTCTTCGCCCTCAAAAATGGTATTGTGATCACCATCATAAATGGTCACCAGTACGGTCTCTATCGTATCGTCGATTTCGTAGCGACCATTCTCGGCGTAGCGGGTGATGGCGCGATAGGAAACATCTTGTCCGGGACGGTAAACAGGGCGGTCGGTATAGATATAGCTCTCAAGATCTGGCTGGTCATAATCGCTTGAAATGCCGAAATAATACGGCGAAATGCGG
>JBDLJO010000063.1:0-12185 GCA_039714275.1 Chloroflexota bacterium
CAGCGGAGTGATCATGGGTAAGAAGGTTTTCCGAACGGCCATTATTTTAACGATTTTTCTTTTCGCTGCTGCGTGTAAGACGGAGACTGCGGCACCCCAGGTGCTGCCGACATCCACGGTGCAAGCTGCTGAACCTCTTGAAAGCACCGCTGCACCAACCCCGGAACCCTTGGGGGATGATTCCATATTCCTGACCGTCCTTTATACCAATGACGAGCACGGTTGGATCGAGGGACGCGAATCAGGGTCGGGCGCCGCAACCCTGGCTGGACTTTGGGCTGATGCGGGTTATGAGAACCAGGGTGACCTGCTGATTCTCAGCGGCGGCGATAATTGGACGGGCCCTGCTATCTCCACCTGGTTTGACGGGCAGAGCATGGTGGCAGTGATGAACGTGATGGGCTATCATGCCGCCGCGATCGGCAACCATGAATTTGATTTCGGTCTTGACGTGCTGCAGACCCGGCTGGCAGAAGCGGAATTTCCCTATTTGAGCGCCAATACACGTTATAAAGCGGGCGGCAGTACGCCCACTGATTTGGGTATCCAGGCCTATACGATCGTCGATACCGGGGTGCTGCGGGTCGGCTTGATAGGACTGACATTGACCGACACCCCATCTATTACCAATCCTGAGCACACCGCGGTTTTTGATTTTATCGATTACGAAACCGCTCTACGTGAGGTCGTCCCTCAAGTCCGGGCCGAAGGCGTCGATATGATCATCGTTCCTGCTCACGTCTGTACGGATGAGTTGATTCCCCTGGCGAGTGCGGTCTCCGATCTGAATGTCGCATTGTTGGGCGGCGGGCACTGTCATGAGCGTTTCGCCCAGCAGATTGGGGATACGGTGCTTATTTCTGCGGGGGATGGGTACGCCAGCTATGCCTACGCCGCTTTTGAGCTTGATCCCGGCACTAAGGATATGATCAGCGTTGATTACGGGATTGCCGAGAATCGGGGCGGTGTTGAAGACACAGACGTCGCCCAGGTTGTCGCTCATTGGAAGGCTGAAACCGACCGGGAGCTTGATGTGGTGATCGGCTATCTGGAGGACGATCTGTCCAAACGGGGTGACAGAATGGCCGCGCTGATCACTGAGGCCTGGCTGGCTGCTTACCCCACCGCTGACGTGGCGATCACCAATTGGGGCGGCATGCGTGATCGTATTCCAGCCGGAGAAATTACGATGGCTGACGTGGTCGGTGTGATGCCCTTTAACAATGTCCTGGTGGATGTCAAGATGACCGGAGCGCAGCTTGCAAGCGTCCTGGCGGCCGGGCGGGGTGATCCTCCAGTCGGCGGTATCCATCGTGAGAACGGTCAGTGGGTGCTGAACAAAACCGGCCTGCCCATCGAACCAGATGAAATGTATGCGGTGCTGGTGAATGACTTTATGTACGCCGGGGGGGATAACCTGACCATGCTGGTGGAATACGATCCTGACGCCTATAACACTTCCATCAGCTGGCGTCAGCCGGTCATCGACTGGATCGAAGCACAGGAGACCACAGCCGAAAAACCGCTTGATGCGTTGATTGATGCTTTGATGGATTAGGTTCTAAGCCCTTACCTAAGATTGAATTCAAAAAACGCGGGGCAAAAATGCTCCGCGTTCTTAGTATGCTGCTTAACTTTGGTGGACCTTATCCCAATGGTTCAAACTGAGCGGTGAAGTGGTGCACCAATTCCAATTTGGGGTGAATCATCTCGCCGGTGTCCGGGTAGGGGAAAGCAAAAGCCACTGAGTCATTTCTCAATCAAGAAGGAGAGCATTTTTTAGTTTGATTTTAGAAAAATGGTCGTTAAAAACGCTAATATCTTATTAGCGCTTGACAAATAAACCCAAAATCGATACACTACTAATACGGTTTAGTAAAACGTATTAGTTTTCACCTTACATCACATTTATGGTTTCTCATTTTTAGCAAGCAAGGACCGGCGAGTGAACCAACCCTCACAAAAAAAACGCCCTTCCATGAAGGATGTGGCTGAATTAGCAGGGGTTTCACAAACTACTGTTTCTTTCGTTATCAACAATACGCCCGATGCAGGTATCCCCGAAAATACAAAGCAGCGCGTTTGGGCAGCCGTAAAAAAACTAGGCTATCGCCCTAATGTACTGGCTCAGAGCTTGCGTATGCAGCGCTCTGGAATTATTGGATTTATATCGGATAAAATTGCTATCACGCCGCAGGCTGGAAAAATATTCGAGGGGGCGCAAGATGTTGCTTGGGCGCACGGAAAAATTCTTCTCTTAGTTAACACTAAAAATAATCCTGAACTAAAAGATGCCGGCATCGACATGTTATTGGCTCGGCAAGTTGAGGGCATTATTTATGGCACCATGTTCCACAGGCCTGTTGATCCCCCTGTGTCTCTTAGGGAAGTGCCTACCGTCTTGTTAGACTGTTTTGCCGAGGACCGTTCGTATCCATCAGTAGTGCCTGATGAGATTGCAGGAGGGCAAAAGGCAACTGAGATATTAATTAACAAAGGCCATCGAAGGATTGCTTTCATTAATTGCACCGATCCCGTTCCGGCCTCTTTTTACCGCCTGGAAGGATATAGGACAGCGCTTAGGATACATAATATTCCATATGATGAAACCCTCGTCTATGAATCAATAAGCACTCCCGATGGAGGCTATCGCGGTACCCAAGCTTTGATGCGGCTGCCTGATCCCCCAACCGCTATTTTTTGCTTTAATGATCGCATGGCTATGGGGGCTTATGACGCTTTGCGAAAATTAGGTAAAAGGATTCCAAATGATGTGGCCATCATGGGGTTTGACAATCAGGAACTTATTGCTGCATATTTATACCCACCCTTATCAACGATGGAACTGCCTCATTTAGAAATGGGAAAATGGGCAGTCAACCATTTACTTCGGCAAATATCTGGCAAAAAAGATGTAAAACCTGTTCAGCACAAGATAGAGTGTCCCTACATCGAGAGAGATTCCACCTAAGGAATGGGTGATTAGATCTTTCTAACAAAGCTGCTCTGACCAGGAAATAAAATATGCACGCCCAAAAAGGAGGTGGAGTGCTTGAGATAATTAGAAAATGCTTCTATCACAAATCTCAATCAATATATTAATTAATGTTTTTTGGAGGATGAAAGAAATGAAAAAGAAATTATTAACAATTCTGGCTCTTTTGCTGGTTGCTAGTTTTTTGCTAGTAGCTTGTGCGCCAAAAGAAACTGAAGCTCCAGCTGAGCCTGATACCCCAGCTGAGCCAGCTCCCGATACATCAGCAGTAGATCCACTTCCACAAGGCCAAGAATTAGCAAATGCCTATGCTGGTGATTATGATGGTACTGTCGTAACGATGGCTGGTCCATTCACGGATGCTGACGCTGTCAAATTTGACGACTCGGTTGTCGCATTTGAAGAAGCAACGGGCATTGACATTCAGTACGAAGGCTCAAAGGAATTTGAAGCAGCCATTACGATCCGAGTGGATGGAGGAGATGCTCCAGATATCGTTGACTTCCCTCAGCCCGGCTTATTGGGCACCATGGTTGCCAAGGGTCAGGTTGTTGATTTGAACACCGTAATTGACCCGGACTGGCTGGCTGAAAACTACGGACCAGCCTGGCTCGAGATGGGCACCATGCAAGGACCCGATGGACCCATAACTGCTGGTGTTTGGGGTCGTGTAAACGGCAAGTCGCTAGTTTTCTACCCGAAAGCTGAATTTGACGCTGCTGGATACACCGTTCCTGAAACCTGGGACGAGTTGGTGACCTTGACCGAAACGATCGCTTCTGATGGTGATACACCCTGGTGTATTGGCATTGAGTCTGGCGCTGCTACTGGCTGGGCGATGACCGACTGGGTCGAAGATGTCATGCTGCGCACCACTTCGCTTGAGAACTACGATAAGTGGGTGGCAGGCGAATTGCCATTCAGTTCACCCGAAGTACAGAACGCGATGAGCTACATCACCGAGATTTGGTTCAATGATGCCTACGTCTATGGCGGTCAGGCTTCCATTCCTACCACCTTCTTTGGTGATGCTCCCACACCGATGTTCGATGCTCCCCCGAAGTGCTGGCTGCACCGCCAGGGTAACTTTATTACTACCTTCTTCCCTGAAGGAAAAGTTGCCGGTGTAGACTATGACTTCTTCTACCTGCCTCCGATTGACGAGCAGTACGGAAAACCCGTACTTGGTGCTGGCGATATCTATGCCATGTTCAATGACCGCCCCGAAGTTCGCGCAGTCATCCAGTACTTCTCCACAGCCGACTCCGTCAAGGGTTGGGTTGAAGCTGGTGGTGCAATCTCACCGCATAACGACTCTGACCTGGATTGGTACGCTGATCCTGTCACCCGCGGTGTTGCTGAGATCCTTCTGAACGCAACCGCTTTCCGCTTCGATGCTTCCGACTTGATGCCTGGTTCTGTTGGTGCGGGTACATTCTGGAAATACATGACCGACTATGTCAGCGGCTCGATTGATCAAGAAACCGCGCTTTGGCGAATTGATGCTTCCTGGCCAGTGGCTGAGGTTCCTGCAGCAGCAGATGCATCTATAAAAGGCCAAGAATTAGCAGATGCTTTTGATGGCGTTTATGATGGTACTGTCGTAACGATGGCTGGTCCATTCACGGATGCTGATGCTGTCAAATTTGATAACTCGGTTATTGCTTTTGAATCAGCAACGGGCATTGACATTCAGTACGAAGGCTCAAAGGAATTTGAAGCAGCCATTACGATCCGAGTGGATGGTGGAGATGCTCCAGATATCGTTGACTTCCCACAGCCCGGCTTATTGGGCACCATGGTTGCCAAGGGTCAGGTTGTTGATTTGAACACCGTAATTGACCCGGACTGGCTGGCTCAAAACTACGGACCAGCTTGGATCGAGATGGGCACCATGCAAGGACCCGATGGACCCATAACTGCTGGTGTTTGGGGTCGTGTAAACGGCAAGTCGCTAGTTTTCTACCCGAAAGCTGAATTTGACGCTGCTGGATACACCGTTCCTGAAACCTGGGACGAGTTGGTGACCTTGACCGAAACGATCGCTTCTGATGGTGATACACCCTGGTGTATTGGCATTGAGTCTGGCGCTGCTACTGGCTGGGCGATGACCGACTGGGTCGAAGATGTCATGCTGCGCACCACTTCGCTTGAGAACTACGATAAGTGGGTGGCAGGCGAATTGCCATTCAGTTCACCCGAAGTACAGAACGCGATGAGCTACATCACCGAGATTTGGTTCAATGATGCCTACGTCTATGGCGGTCAGGCTTCCATTCCTACCACCTTCTTTGGTGATGCTCCCACACCGATGTTCGATGCTCCCCCGAAGTGCTGGCTGCACCGCCAGGGTAACTTTATTACTACCTTCTTCCCTGAAGGAAAAGTTGCCGGTGTAGACTATGACTTCTTCTACCTGCCTCCGATTGACGAGCAGTACGGAAAACCCGTACTTGGTGCTGGCGATATCTATGCCATGTTCAATGACCGCCCCGAAGTTCGCGCAGTCATCCAGTACTTCTCCACAGCCGACTCCGTCAAGGGTTGGGTTGAAGCTGGTGGTGCAATCTCACCGCATAACGACTCTGACCTGGATTGGTACGCTGATCCTGTCACCCGCGGTGTTGCTGAGATCCTTCTGAACGCAACCGCTTTCCGCTTCGATGCTTCCGACTTGATGCCTGGTTCTGTTGGTGCTGGTACATTTTGGAAATACATGACCGACTATGTCAGCGGCTCGATTGATCAAGAAACCGCGCTTCAACAAATCGATGACTCCTGGCCGACGGAATAACCTGTTTCATCTTGGTCGATTTTAATCTTGACTAGGATAAGTTAATCTAAGGAAGAGGAGCAGGAGCCCAAGCTGGGATTCCTGCTCCTCTGAACCTTATCAGGATCTAAATTACTTCCTCAGGAGGTAAATTCCATGCAAACAAAACAAGAAAAACGATCTGCGTTTGTAACCATGATTAGTTGGATCGCTGCAACTGCTGGACGGGTGCTGATCTCGCTTTTTGTCCCCGCAATTACCTTCTTAATATTATGGCGGGTGTTTTTATTTTTACGTGACAGCGATGCCCCACAAATCATCATAACCTTGGTGGCTATTCTTTGGGGCGTTGGTGGTGTAGCAATCCTCTTTGTAGTCTCAAATTGGCTTGTAGAACAACTCCCAGGGGAGTGGGGGAGAAAATTGCAGCCCTTTGTATTTATTGGTCCTGCTGTTGCTATTATGGGATGGTATTTAGCGATTCCAGTTTTTCGTACATTGGTGCTAAGTTTAAAAGATCCGCTTGGGGAAGATTGGATCGGTAAAGGTTGGGCTATTTTTGATAACTATAAATTTGCTTTTACCGACCGCATTATGCTTGAGACATTCCGCAATAATTTACTGTGGATGATTTTGGGTACATCGCTTAGTGTTGGATTTGGCTTATTGATTGCAGTGCTGGCCGACCGCAGTCGGTATGAATCAATTTACAAATCGATCATTTTTATGCCCATGGCAATTTCATTCGTTGGTGCTGGGGTTATTTGGAAGTTTGTCTATACTTACCGTGGCGTCGGCGTTGGCATCGAGGAGATCGGCCTGTTGAATGCAATTGTACTGGCATTGGGTGGCGAATCGCAGCCCTGGCTAAGCTTGCCGCCGTGGAATAATCTTTTCTTAATCATCATTATGGTCTGGCTTCAAACCGGCTTTGCTATGGTTGTTATTTCATCGGCGATCAAAGGACTTCCAGCCCAATTACTGGAGGCAGCTCGAATTGACGGTGCTTCTGAAACGCAAGCCTTTTTCAGGATCACAATTCCATATATCAAGGGCACATTGATAACAGTCACAACCACGATAGTCATCTTTAGCCTAAAGCTTTTTGATATTGTCCGGGTTATGACAGGCGGCAATAACGGAACCAACGTGATTGCCAATGAATATTATTTGCAGCGTTTTTCTTATCAAAATACCGGACGTGCATCTGCTATCGCCATCGTTCTACTCATCGCCGTTATTCCAGTGATCGTAAATAATTTGCGCGAATTCAATAAAGATAGGAGGGCATTTTAATGACTGCCAGTAAAGAAGGTCAGGAGAAAAGATCATCTCTTATTGTCAATGGCGTATTAATCTTGATATGCGCGATTTGGTTATTACCGACATTGGGTGTATTTATCACTTCCTTTCGAGATAGTCAGGATATTTTTAACTCCGGTTGGTGGGCAATCTTTCCCCATAAAGAAGATATGGATATTGGAGAAATCATTCTTGATGATACGATAGACGTAAATGGTCAAATCCCCGTTGAAGGGATTACGGCAACTTTTGAAGAGCTTCGTGAAGGTGTTGTGTTGGAGGACGGACGCAAACTGACCTGGTATGGCAACAAACGCACACGGAAAATTATTGTCAGTGGTGAGCAGTGGGTAGGATTTGCAAACAATTTGTCTTTTGACAACTATAAGGATGTCCTAACAGGGAAAGAAATTACCTTTACCGATGCCGCAGGAAATGAGATCATGCGCAAAGGCAATAATCTAGGTGGTGCATTCCTCAATTCAATTGCGGTGGCGGTTCCTGCCACTGTTATCCCCATCTTGATTGCTGCATTTGCCGCTTTTGGATTTTCCTGGTTGAATTTTCCCGGAAGAGGTTTGCTATTTACAATGGTTGTTGCTATTCTCGTAGTACCCCTCCAGATTTCATTGGTTCCAATCTTACAGGATTACACAGAATTAAAATTAAACGGCACATTCCTTGGCATCTGGTTAGCGCATACCGGCTTTGGTTTGCCTTTGGCAACATACTTGCTGTATAACTATATCAGTACATTACCCAGAGAATTACTTGAAGCAGCTTTTATCGATGGTGCTTCCAATTTTACAATTTTTATTCGGTTAATACTGCCGCTTTCCGTTCCATCATTGGCTTCCTTCGCGATTTTCCAATTCCTTTGGGTTTGGAATGATTATTTGGTTGCCCTGGTATTTTTAGGGGAAAAATCAAGGGTTGTTACCTACGCTTTGGCATCTATCGTAGGGGAAAAGGGACAGGATTGGCACCTATTAACGTCCGGTGCATTTGTAAGTATGCTGCTGCCGCTGGCTGTCTTCTTTGCACTGCAGCGTTTCTTTGTCCGTGGAATGTTAGCTGGCTCGGTCAAAGGCTAAATCAAATCAATACTCCCCGCATTGATATATGCTGCTGGGGAGTATTAATTTAAATAAGGTAAATATGGCAAAATTTCAATTCCCAAAAAATTTTCTCTGGGGCACTGCTGCTTCTGCATATCAGATAGAAGGCGCGTATAACAAGGATGGTAAGGGGGAAAGTATCTGGGACCGCTTTGTGCGCTGGGATGATCATGTGCTTTACGGCGATACAGGGGACATAGCTTTGGACCACTACCATCGCATGTCACAGGATGTAGAACTTTTAAAAAAGCTGGGGATTCCCTGCTACAGTTTTACGGTTTCATGGACACGCATCTTACCAGAGGGACGCGGACAAGTTAACAATAAAGGGTTAGATTTTTACGATCGGTTGGTGGATTCCATGCTCGATGCTGGAATTCGGCCAAAAGCAACACTGTATCATTGGGATTTCCCCCAATTATTGCAAGACCTTGGCGGCTGGCCCAATCGAGACTCTGTTGATTGGTTTGCTGACTACGCCCACATTGTCTTTGATATGTTGGCTGATCGCGTTAAACTTTGGGCAACACATAATGAGCCTTGGGTCGCGGCTTTTCTTGGATATGGGTCTGGACTTCACGCACCGGGAATTTGTGATTATTCGGGTGCTTACCAGACCGCACATCATATGTTGCTGGCACACGGTAGCGCTGTGCAAGTTTTTCGACAGGGTGGTTATGATGGTCAGATCGGTTTGATCCTGAATCTGAATGGGCTGATTCCCGCCAGTAATAGCGAACAGGATAAAGCTGCCGCACAGCGCGTTCATGATGAAACCCACGCGCTGTTCCTCGACCCTGTCTTTAACGGAAAATATCCACAGGCATTGTTCGATTTTATTGGGACTCACCAACCTGAAGTTCAGCCTGGTGACTTGAACCTCATCCAACAACCAATTGATTTTCTCGGTCTTAATTATTACAACACTGACTTGGTAGAATTTGATATCCACGGCGGTCTAAATAAAGCTCGTTTAATCCCATATTCGGCCCCTGGATGGGGGCGTACAGAAATGAACTGGGGAATTCATCCAGCGGGCATTAAGGGTGAAGTACAGTACATTAAAGAACACTATGGTAACCCTGATTTGTACATTACTGAAAATGGCTGCGCTATGCCCGACCAGCCAGATGAAAATGGATTCGTGGCTGATTGGGATCGTATCCGTTATTTAAAAGCCCATTTGCATGCACTCCATGAAGCCATCCAAGAGGGCGTAAATTTGAAGGGCTACTTCGTTTGGAGCATTTTTGATAATTTTGAATGGGAGCGTGGCTATGGACCACGGTTTGGTTTAGTGCGGGTCAACTATGAAACATTGGAACGCATCCCCAAGCAAAGCGCTTATTGGTATCGTGATGTGATTGCCAAAAATCAAATTAGTTATTAGCAATAAATATTTATGAGTAAATATCATTTCGACGCTGTAATATTTGATCTGGACGGGGTAATTACAGATACTGCTTCTGTACACAGCGCTTCCTGGAAAAAAATGTTTGACGATTTTTTGCGTGCATATGCGGAAGATAATGGTGTGGCTTTTCGAGAATTCACCCACGAAAAAGACTACCTCACTTATGTGGACGGTAAACCGCGCTATCAAGGCGTGACATCCTTTCTCTCTTCCCGGGGGATTGTTTTACCTTTTGGGGATCCCGACGATGCGCCTGAACAAAATTCTGTTTGCGGCCTCGGTAATCGTAAAAATGCGTTATTCAATACAACCATCCGCGATGGCAAAGTCAAGGTTTATCAAAGCACGGTGGATCTTATCCATCAATTACTTAAGTCTAGAATTCGGGTTGGTGTGGCCTCGTCAAGTAAAAATGCTGAAACCGTTTTGGACGCAGCCGGACTGCAGGGCTTGATTGAAACGCGCGTGGATGGTGTGGTTTCTGCAGAACTAGGGCTAAGTGGAAAACCAGACCCGGATATATTCACAACGGCATGTGATAATTTAGGTGTCTACTATGATCGTGCTGTTATCGTTGAAGACGCCATTTCTGGGGTGAGGGCAGGGCAAAATGGCGGGTTTGGGTTGGTTATTGGCGTTTCCAGAGAAGATAATTCTTTAGAGCTCAAACTTAATGGCGCGGATATTGTCGTTGATGACATGGCAGAAATCAATATCCATCTAGTTGATGATTGGTTTTCCAGGCGTCTCGATGATGAACAATGGTCGATCAGCTACTTTGATTATTCTCTCGACTCAGAAGGCACACGCGAAACCTTGCTTAGTGTGGGTAATGGCTATTTTGGCACGCGCGGAGCACAAGAAGAGACCTCTGCAGGTAAGCATAATTATCCTGGCACATATATCGCCGGTTTGTACAACCGGCTAGAATCAGAAATTGCTGGACGCATCATCAGCAATGAAGATTTTGTCAACTGCCCCAATTGGCTTCCGCTCACCTTTAAGATTGCTGATGAAGAATGGTTCAATCCCAATCGCGCAAAAATCAAACAGTTCACTCGGCGGCTTGATTTTCGGACAGGTATTCTGCACCGCAGTATGGTGATATCAGATGTTGAAGGGCGGGAAACGCGTCTTGAATCCCAGCGACTTGCCAGCATGGATGACCCTCATATCGGGGCCTTGCGCTACCAGATTGTGCCGCTCAATTACGATGAAACGATTACCGTCCGTTCGATGTTGGATGGCGATATTGTCAATGCAGGCGTGGTGCGTTATCAAGAGCTAAATTCCAGACATCTCGTGCCTTTGCTGGAAGAAAGTAGTGGAAATCAAAGTTCATTGCTGGTCAGAACCAATCAATCGAATATTATGATCGCTGAAACGGCACAGTTGATGGTCTCGGTCAACGAAGGAGAAATAAGTCCAGATTTTAAGTCAGCTCACTCACCAGGCAAGACCACAACAACTTTTGGCATAGATATTCGTCAAGGAGAAACTTTAACGGTCGATAAAATTGTCGCTATCTACACTTCTAATCAGGAGCAAGTTGATGATCCACTTGGTGCGACGCAGGAAGTGTTCTCCAATAAGCGCAGCTTTGATCTCATTCAGCGTACCAGTGCCGCGGCCTGGAAAAATATTTGGGATAAGGTAGACATCGAAATAATGGGGGATCGGAATGCCCAGAAACTAATCCGCCTACACATCTATCACACCATGTTGACAGCGTCTCCGCACAACAAGAAATTTGATGCGGGTCTACCTGCCCGCGGTTTGCACGGTGAAGCCTATCGCGGCCACATTTTCTGGGATGAGTTGTATATTCAACCATTTATCAATTTACATTTCCCAGAGACGGCTCGCTCAGCGTTAATGTATCGCTACAATCGGCTGGGAGAAGCACGAGAATATGCCCGTGAATTCGGCTGCCAGGGAGCGATGTTCCCCTGGCAAAGTGGCAGCAGTGGCTGTGAAGAAACTCAAACCCTGCACCTCAATCCGCTTTCCGGTGAATGGGGGGCTGATTACAGCACTCTGCAGCGGCATGTGGGGCTGGCGGTAGCATATAATGTTTGGCAATTCCTGTGGATCACGGAAGATCAAGATTTCCTAGAAAATTTCGGCGCAGAGATATTTCTGGATATTTGTCGCTTCTGGGCGAGTAAAGCCATCCTGAATGAGAAAAGCGGGCGCTACGAAATTACGCAGGTGATGGGACCAGACGAATTTCATGAAAAATATCGAGATGCCACCGAGGGCGGTCTAAAAAATAACAGCTATACTAATATTCTCGTTGCCTGGTCCTTTCAGCGGGCCCTCAACTTGATTGTGATGATGAGCGCAGCATCTAAAAATTTGCTGTTCGAGAAAATTAGGCTGACTGATAAAGAGCTGGCACATTGGCAAGACATTGCTCGGAATCTCACGGTTTCCATCTCTAATAAGGGCATTCTCGAACAATTCGAAGGTTACTTCGCCCTCGACGAACTTGATTGGGCGTTCTACCAACAGGAATACGACAATATCCACCGTATGGATCGTATCCTGAAGGCTGAGGGCAAATCACCTGATGATTACAAG
>JBDLJO010000064.1:0-11981 GCA_039714275.1 Chloroflexota bacterium
TTTACACATGCAGCCTGGGGTTCAACAGCTACCACCCTTGTTCCTAATTGTCGAAAGATTTTAGTCCTGCTTCCCCGGTTAGCGCCTACATCAAAGCAAAGGTCATTGGATGCGATGAACTGGCTGTAAAACCCCAACATCCTTTGATCGTGTTTTGTCCAAACCTTGGCGAGCAGTTTTGCTCGTATTTCCAGGGCGCGTTGATAGAATTTTGTGCGTCGGCCAATGCTCCGTAAGTAGTTCATCGATTTGTTTCTTCTTCCCCGTTCAAGATATGATCGCGTCGTCTTTTCCTGCCAACTGGCGCAAGATTTCTAGCTGCCCAATATGATAAGCCTCATGCCACTGCAGAAAGATTAGCCGCCCTCCGATGGAAATCTCATTCTCTTGGTCCCAAATTTTTCCAAGGTTTTCCTCTGGCGTATTTGCTAATCGTCCCAGGAGAATTTCTTGCGATTTATTGAAGGCCTCAATCAGCCTGGAAAGCGGAATCGCTGATTCTTCATCGAGAATCGGGTCACTGCCGCGCCGGTAGACATCGCTTTCATCAGGACTTAAAGTTGGGTTCTCTCCCAGTGCTTCCAATGCTTTGTCGCGGTGCACAACGATATGTCCCATTACCCAATTAAAACAATTGCTTCGAAATGGCAGTTGGATTAAGCTTTCCTGGTTCGTCAGGTCTTTGGCTTGCTGTTCAATAACCCAGGCATCCTTCTGATATTGCTCTAGTAATAATTCTGAATAGTTCATCACTTTTCACCTTTTTGCGATTGTAGCACGGGTTGATTCACAATCGTATTTATTTTAATTAGATATTGCTGGTATCAACGTTTTAGATTTCCAGACTTTGTGAGCGGCCCGCGCATATTTTTCATGCGTGGCGTGCCAATCTTGCATTTCATCAATTGTCCAGTATTTCAAGGCTGTTCCTTCATGGGATAGCGTTAACGCGCCGCCTATAACATCACACAGATGAACTGTCGCGATCATGGTGTGAGGACCATTTTTCACACTGGGCATGCGTGTGAAGATGCCCACAAATGCCGCGATTTCAATTTCAAGACCGGTTTCCTCGCGCACTTCTCGAATCACCGCTTCACTTGGTTTCTCATTGGGCTCTACCCAACCGCATGGTAGGCACCAACCGCTGCCATCCGCACGTTCCATTAATAGGATTTCACCTTTTTCATTGAAGATGGCCGCGTCAGAGCCCACTTTAGGTGTGATGGCGCCGATCTCACCGAGCAGTCGTTCCCGCACATCCTGATTGGGTGAATCTAGCAGTTCGCTGTAGGTTTCAATCGTCAATGTAAGCAAACGTTCGTATCGCTCGCGGTCATATGGATTTTCAGAAAAATGCAGTCCATTGCGGGCAATACTTTGAATTTCATCGAGTAGTGAAAATATATCCATCATCACCCCTTAATTTTTTGCATCAATCAACATCTCTTCCATGATAATTTGCGTATCATCAAAGAGACTTTCAAATTGGCGTTTACTGGCTGAACCGCCGCCCTGGGAAATTTGATTATCTCCCCCGCCTTTCCCGCCGATTCTTGACAGATGCTTTGTTAGGATTTCTCGCGCTGATAGGCCGGTATCCTCAGCACATGTTGCCAGCATCGTGATCTTTCCCTCGTCATAAGCGGCCAGCAGCGATACAAGCTGGGACATATCTTTGAATTGATTAGCTAAAGCGCGCAGTTCATCAACAGTTCTGGATTTGAAAAGCCCCAGCACAACGGGGTATCCAGCAATTTTTGCTGCGCCCTTGGCCATTTTCATGGCTTCCAGCGAAAGATGCTCGCGCTGATATTTGCGCAGCGATTTTTGGGTAGATTTCAGCGTTGCTGCTTGGGTCTCGACAGCATCAATGATATCTTCTGGGTGGATGCTCATTTGATTTGCCAGCGTGGTTACAATTTCATAGTACCGGTCAAAAACTTCCAAAGCCTGTTCCCCTGATCCGAAATATACTCGTAAGTTCTGGTTTTGCCGTTCGATTTTTAGGATCTTTATCAAACCAATCATCCCGGTTTGGGTGCAGTGTGTACCGCCGCACGCTGAATAATCAAAATCTTCAATCTCAATCACCCGCACCGCTCCAGAAACTTTTGGTGAGCGGCGGAAGGGAACGGAATCAATCTCGCTGGCCGGCACAAAATAACTTTTGATCAAACGGTTCTCAAAAATAATTTGATTGGCTAGGGTCTCAACCTTCTTTATATTAGAACTGCTGATTGCACTATCCGGAAGATCAATGCTTGATGGACCCTTTCCACCGATATGCGCAGCAAGTGTTTCTAGTCCCAGGAGGCGGTGGAAGCACTGGCTGAGTAAATGCTGTCCAGAGTGATGCTGCATATGCCTTGTTCGTCGATTGGCATCAATTCGAGCTGCTGCGGGCCCCAGAGGGATATCTCGGTCTAATACTTGAACAACACGATCTCCTGACTCGTTTTTGAATACATCTATCACCTTTGCTGCACCAATGCTGCCGGTATCATGCGCCTGCCCACCGCTGCTTGGATAAAAATAGTTGCTTTCTAGTTGGACAGCGTATTTACCATCCCCCAAGATCTCTTTGGATTTGATGTTCGCATCAAAATTTAGCATCAGCGGGTCATGCATATACAGAAATTGCGATTTCATTTTAGCGTACCTGATGGGAATTTGTGATAGGCTGATCTTCGGATTTCGGTAATTTCAACGTTGATTTGCAAATCAAGTTTCTCGATAGATGATGCAAAATATGCTTTCAGCACTTCAAGACTTTCCTTCCCAATCGCTTGTTTTATTTTTTCGGATCTGCCTTCCAGGAAGTGAATTTCTAGATGCACAAAAGCTTTTGCAGGCCCACCTCGGGCAATGAAATAATCTTCCATTCGAACGGCCCGGCTTTTGCAGTTATCAATTTTAATGCCCCCTGTCGTCGCTAAAATTTGATGTAGATGAGAAAATACCGCCTCGCTGTCGATTTCTTGTTTTATATTTCCCGTATATTCAAGGGTTAGGTGGGGCATAGCGCACTCTCTTTTTTCTGGAAAGACAATTGTCAGAGGTTCGCCAATTGTAGTAGAGAGCCTGAATTGCGTCAAATATTACCCTTCTGAACGATATGGGTACGTTAGTAGCAAGGACGATGGACAGAATTTCCCCAATAAAAAAACAGACCCCTAAAAAGGAGTCTGTCTCATAATCTTGTGTGGTGTTGTTTTACGCGCGTTCAATAGTAACATTTTGCCTGTGAATCTGATAAGCGCCAGTTTTTGCCAGCACCTGGGAGACAAATTGCTCCGGGATATCCACAAACGTTTTTCTCTCTTGGATGCGGATTTTACCGATTGTATAGCCCGGGATGTCTGCATGATGGGCGATGGTACCTACCACGTCATTGGGGCGCACCCCATCAGATTTGCCTTTGCCAAGGCTGAGGCGTACCATACCTTTCTCTCGACCACCGTTGGAGCGGCGTTGACTGCCCCGCGCACCATTGCGCTTATGTCCATTACCCTGTTTATAGCTGCGCTTCTTCCCGTATTTGTTTCTGCGGGCATGTCCCTTAACTTCACTGATTTCAGCTATCGGGCGCTGCTTTTCTTCGGCACGTGAGAGTTTTAACGCCACGCCTGCGATATCAATCGGGTCGTAACCGCCTTCTTCTACCATCGTTCTTACCAGTTCTTTTTCACGATGACAGCGATCACGTTTCAACCATACCGCAATTTTTTCTAAAAGCTGCTCTTCCCGGTATTGGGTGATTTCTTCAACGGTAGGCAAAGTAGCTTTATTGATCTTTTGTTTTGTATAATTTTCAATTCGACGCAAACGCCATAATTCTTGGGGTGTGATTAAGGATATGGATATGCCTGTTTTTCCTGCTCGCCCGGTACGGCCAATGCGGTGTACATAACTTTCTGAATCCTGAGGCAGATCAAAATTAAAGACATGGGAAATATGATCAATATCAAGCCCTCGGGCTGCCACATCTGTGGCCACCAAAACTTTGATCTGATTCGCGCGGAAGCGGTTCAGTACTCGGGTGCGCATATCCTGACTTAGGTCACCGTTAATCGCCTCTGCTGCGAAACCGCGCCGCACAAGTTCACTGGCCAGCTTGCCTGTGCCTACTCGTGTGCGTACAAAAATTAATGCACTTTTGATATCTTCGATTTCAAACAGCCTGGTTAACGCTCCAGATTTATCCTTCTCATTGACCAGATAATAGCGCTGCTCAACGGAATCAACCGTTAAGCTTTTATTTTTAATCATCACCGACTGCGGCTCATTGAGGTAGCGGTTAGCTAAGCGGCGAATGGCCGGTGGTAGTGTAGCTGAGAAGAGTGCTGTCTGACGGGTGTCCGGTGTTTGGTCAAGAATGGTTTCTATATCTTCAACAAATCCCATACTGAGCATTTCATCTGCCTCATCAAGTACCACGGTGTGGACCTTGCTGAGATCGAGCACTTTTTTCTTTAGGATCAGATCGAGCAAACGACCCGGCGTCCCAACAATCACGTCAACACCTTGTTTGATGCGTGTGATCTGACGGGCATAAGGTTGACCGCCGTACACAGCCAGGACCCGCATCTTGCTTTGTTTACCATAATCATAGATGCTGTTCGCAACTTGAACAGCAAGTTCGCGCGTCGGCGCTAACACCAGCGCTTGAACGTGTCTTTGATTGGGGATTAGGTTTTGCAGAATGGGGAGTGCAAATGCGGCAGTTTTGCCTGTTCCTGTTTGCGCTTGGCCGATCAGGTCGTGACCTGCCAGCATCAAGGGAATCACATCTGCTTGGATCGGGGTGGGTGTTTCGTAGCCAAGGTCAGCTACAGCCTGCACCAACTGCGGTTGCAGGTTTAGGGTGGAAAATTCGGTTGTCATGACATACTCCTACTACGTGAATCTTGCGTTCTGATCTATTCTCTGGGCACGTTAACCTTGCGGTTTGTGCGATTATTGCCTTACCAGAGCTGACCCGTTCCGTAGTATTGAGTCTGTCTGTCGCAATAAAAACGCCCGGCCAAAATCGACGGGCTGCCATTTTGAACTACCAAAACAACTTCTTTCAAAAATTAACTCGGGGATTGTACCACATTTTTGAATTTGTACAGGGTTCATAAGCATTTTATGACTCGAAACTTAAAAGATAAAAAGCCTTTCTCTCGTGGATTTATTCCTTGGCAGTTATCATGATATGCAAACAGCCCATCAGTTCTTGGCTGACGGGCTGTTTCTCGATCAAAAAAGGTTGCTAAATCCCTAGCTTAAATCAACTTCTGGCAGTTGCGCTAACGCTGTTTGAATTTGTTCTTCGGGCAAAGCATAATCTTCCAGGCTGCCGCTCATATAAGCCTGATAAGCGGAGAGATCAAAGTGTCCGTGTCCTGATAGATTAAAAAGAATAGTTCGCTTTTCACCTTTTTCTTTGGCGTCCAGTGCTTCATCAATTGTAGCCCGTATCGCATGCGCAGTTTCAGGAGCTGGGATGATTCCCTCAGTCCGGGCAAACATCATCGCCGCTTCAAAGGTTGCCAACTGCGGAACCGCTAGCGCTTCAATAAGTCCGGCGTCATATAACGCGCAGATGCTGGGCGCCATACCGTGATACCGCAGCCCGCCTGCATGGATGGGGGGGGGCACGAAAGCATGTCCTAAGGTAAACATTTTAACGATCGGTGCCATTTTAGCCGTATCTCCGTAATCGAAAGCATACGGTCCTCGCGTCAGGGTTGGAGTGGCTGTCGGCTCCACTGCTACAAAGCGTGTATCGGCGCCGTTGGTTAATTTCTCGCGCAAGAACGGATAGGCAATGCCGGCAAAATTGGATCCTCCACCGACGCATCCAATTACCACATCCGGATACTCTCCGGCCATATCCATTTGTTTGATGGCTTCATCACCGATCACACTCTGGTGCATGAGCACATGATTCAGCACCGATCCGAGACTGTATTTCTTGGCCCCATTCGAGGTCGCCGCGGCTTCTACGGCTTCCGAAATAGCAATCCCTAATGAACCTGGGGTCTCAGGATTCTCGGCTAGCATTGAGCGGCCATACTGTGTTCGCTCGGATGGGCTGGCATATACTTCACCGCCGTAAGATTCCATCAGCACCCGGCGATAGGGCTTCTGCTGGTACGAAATCTTGACCATATAGACTTCGATTGGTAAGTCGAAGAAATGTCCTGCCATAGTGAGTGCCGAGCCCCATTGACCTGCGCCGGTTTCGGTGGTCAGGGATTTAGTGCCGGCCGCCTTATTATAAAAAGCTTGTGGGACAGCCGTATTCGGTTTGTGGCTCCCTGACGGTGATACGCCCTCATGCTTGAAATAAATATGGGCCGGCGTTCCCAGCGCTTTTTCCAATCGACGGGCTCGGATCAAGGGAGTCGGTCTCCACAATCTATAGATTTCCCGCACTTCCTCAGGGATCGCTATATATCTCTCGGTGCTGACTTCCTGCATGATCAGTTCCATTGGGAACAGCACCGAAAGAAAGTCCGGAGTCACCGGTTCTTTTGTCCCGGGGTGCAGTACTGGCGTCGCTGGCACGGGCGAATCGGCCATGATGTTGTACCAATTTTTGGGTAAATCGGTTTCATTGAGTAGGAAGCGAGTTTGGTTGCTCATAAGATTTTCTCCTTTGCTAAATAAATAATGGATTGATAGGTTAGGGAATATTTCTAAAATTCCCTTGCTAAGGGATATATAAACGCATCGGAATTGCTTGATCTCCGGTGCTGGTTTTTCTGCCCTTTTTATTTTTTGTTTTATGCTTTCTCAAATCATGCTGCGATCGATATGCTGGCTTGGAAATTTCTGCTTTTGGGCCCTGCTTATATTTTTTTCTGATTCTGGTTTTCATTTTTTATTTCCTTGATCTTGACCTGTTTAAATTAAAAAGTGCTCGTCCACAAGGGACGAACACTCTGGTCCGCGGTACCACCCAACTTAGGCTCTTAAACAAAAATTCCCCGATGAAGCACCAGGGAATTGATTAAGCCAGCCTCACTTTATCAAGTACGCCTCCCTTTCTAAAAAGAGGTTATACTCTAGCCCAATAACGGTGGCCTCCGGCTCAGACTACTCTCCTGTCTAGATTTCGTCCTGCAACTCAGATGTCCATTCAACGCTTTCTGCCGGGCAGGACTTTCACCAATCGCCTGCTCTCTGTGCCGCTGTTCAGCGCTTACTCGTCATCATCACAGTTTTTTTATTCTTCAATTATGCTTGCCATTATACGCACAAATTTGATCCTGTCAATGAATCAAATTACCCAGTTTTAGCTTGCTCTGATTTTGGTAAGTAGGATGTGATACCTATGATCTCTCAAAAACGCATTGAGGATGCATCGCTTCGAGCTTGGCCAGCCTTTGAGCAAACCAACTATCATGGTTGGATTTTGCGCTTCTCGAAAGGGTATACCAAACGGGCCAATTCGGTAAATCCGTTGCGCTCTTCAGGTTTGAATTCTGTCGAAAAGATAACCTATTGCGAAAAGTGCTTTACCGAGAAAGGCCTTCCGGTTGTTTTCCGCTTAACGCCCTTCAGCTCCCCTGATGATCTGGATGACCTGCTGGATGCTCGCGATTACCAGCTCATTGATCCTACCTTGGTGATGACCCTCGACCTCCAGGGAACTGATTTCCCCCCATCCGATTCGACTTCATTCCAGGATCGAGACCTGGATTCCTGGCTGGCAGATTTTTGTCGCCTCAGTGGTTATGATTTGGCGGAGCATCAAATCCATCGCCAGATCTTATCGCTGATTCCCGCTAAAGCTAGCTTCAATGTTCTCTACCAAAATCAGCGCCTGGTATCTTGCGGATTGGGTGTATTAGATGGCGATTACTTTGGCTTGTTTGATTTGGTTACCAGGAGTCAATATCGCAGCCGCGGATTTGGTAAACGGCTTATAAATGGCATGCTGCACAATGCCCGTGCTGCGGGGGCTCGTTTTGCTTATTTGCAGGTCACAGAAGTGAATCAACCCGCCTTGCATCTGTATCGTAAACTCGGCTTTAAAGTTAGTTATACCTATTGGTATCGAGTTTTGGATTCATAGCGATCTTATGATCGTTGATCCTTTAAAAATTGATTCGCCAGTGTAAGAGCCTCAGACGGTGATTCGTAACACTGCACCACCAAATTGGGGTTTGGATTCCCCGAGATCATTTTAGAAAGCCGCTTGTCGCTGTGGTGAATCACCAATACCGGTTTTCCCAAACTGAGTGCATAACCAATTTCATAACCCACACCATGAGAAGGTGTGCTCGCTTCCGCAATCAGTGCATCGCATCCCTTTATCCAGGCTGTATCGCGCTGATAAATTTCCGCCGCAGAACTCTCGACTTCCTTGGTCACAATCCCGGACTCGGCCAAAAATGCTGTTGGCACCTGATGGCCAGATTCGATCAGATGACCAACGATAATCTGGTAAATATTTTCATCTTCCCGACCCCCCGTTAATGAGCAGGCAAAATAAATATTCATTATGCAATCTAACCTTTAGTTGTTCTGGTATTTTTGGTGTCATTGTTAACGCCCAAATGATAACAGCAATAGCACCTATTTGCATATCGTTTTTGCCCAGAAATGATGGAGATTACCATAAAATCTCCTCTCGTTCCCACGCCTTTCTTAATGTCATCGCGCGCCTCTTTTGCGAAGCGATCTTCCTCCTCGCAAAAAAATAACCCTCGCCCTTCACATGTCATTCACGCATGCCTCAAGCGGGAATCCAGCCCCCCTCCTGTCATCGCGATACGCGGGCAGGCGGTTTCCTATTCGCCGCGCCACTATGCAGGTTCATGGGAACCTGCTCGTACTCTTTTGCGAAGCGATCTCCCCCCTCGCGACCAAATAACCCTCGCCCTCCACGTGTCATTCACGCATGCCTTAAGCGGGAATCCATCCACCCTCCTGCCATTCTCGCGCAACCAGCAATCTCACCAACCCCAGCGGGTCTTCGTACATTCAGCACGGGGAATCATTCCCGGGCGGGGATGGCTCACCTTCAATCCCCCGCACAAAACGCGCCTTCCATATCATAGAACCATCCGACATCACATTAACGTATCTGCCTTCCCAACAGGCGCCCCTTTCCTTAAGACTGGGGAGCAGTCCCATGTGACCCAAGCCAATCCCTATTCATACGCGAGCAAGCGGGGTCCCTCACGCTGCATTGCTAATCCAGTGCAAGAGCACTGGTAGGAGAATCGGGTCAGGAAAGGGGTTGGGGGATAGGTCTAAAAGTATTTAAACCCATCTTCACCACCATTGTCCATCACAATACTTTGACCAGCAGACCTCCGAGATTTCCAAAATCTCGGAGGTCTGCTTTTTGATGATCATGCACATCCAGCATACTTCCTTACCAAATTAAGTCAGTCTTTACATACAGTCCCAAATCCCTTGTAAAAACAGAACAAATGTGCTATAATTCCCTTGTACAATGCCGTTGGCTTGCCTGAGCAGCTAGGGACCCAGCAATCGCTGAAACTGCTCAAGACCTGCGGCCAAAGAAGATTTTTTAGGAGGGTATCGATGACGGAAACTAAATCCCAACCCAGTAAAACTGCACTTCCCAAATCCGCCAAAACAGATTCTCAAGATTCTCCCGTTGTTCGGAGCAGGGGTGGACAGCCTGGTAATACCAATGCTCTCAAGCACGGTTTTTACTCCTCACGCTGTCGAGAGCGTGATCTTAAAAAACTGGAATTGATTGAAAAGAAAATCGATCTTACCCCTGAGATTGAACTCATGCGCATCACCATCGGCCGTCTTCTGTCCTATCCTCAAAGCGAATTGAGTATCAAAGACGCGCTTGCTCTCTCCAATGTCATCACCCGTGCAACCGGTCGTCTTGGACAGCTTATTCGCATTCAAAAGAAAATCGGTGACTCCGGCATGGATGAAATGTTCCATGAAGTCCTTCTCGAGTTTGCCGAGGAACATAATCTTGGCTAGATCACAGAACCTGCGTATTGGTGGCATATTTCAACGCCATTGGGGTGGAGTCTATTCGTTCCTCGAAAAAAACTTTTTCAAATATCGAATAACGAATAAATTTGATCGTTATAATGGCGGGATAAAACACATTTCCTACCTGTCTTGCCCTGCATTGCTGGAATCGGAAAAGAAAGGTTATACAATTATCCAACAATTAAGTAGCCTAGTGGGGGCCAGCCATGCTGCAATTCTTCCACAGTTATCATAAAAAATCAGCAAAGATGCGCATAGACATCATTTCGTGCTGTGGAATAAATGCCCTTGTCCAACCTGGAATCCGTTTCATATCCATATACAGTTCTCAAGAATGATATCATTGGGGTATCAAAATTGAATATTGGCTGTTCCATTTTATGTGCTGTCTTTTTAGGTTTCCAATTTTCCCAGACCAAAATGTTAAAAAAAAAGTATTTATAAAATCTGATGAAAAATTCATATCAATATCACTTCAATTACTGCAAAGCCTGCCTCGCTGAACTTGTACAATATTTGCATACGGATATTTTGTACTGGCCGCTGAGCACCTCACGCACTTTAATTGGTCATTCAAATGTGCGGCTGACGATTGGAGCTATGCTGCTTGCGGCTGCTTGTGCAAATACCCTTGCAGAGACCGCTCTGCATCGTCGAGAATTAGATGATTTTGAAATCACAATCTGCACCTTGAACAATCATTTAAAGACCCTGTGGTCTCGCAAGGCGCAGTCTGAGCTGGATGCTCGTTTGCACCGCTGGAGTCAATATCTTTCTGATTTAGACTCCTACGATGGCATCGATGCTGCCTCATATCGTTACGAAATTCGTTGGAGGGTGGTGCTGGACCTTTTGATTGAAAATCTTGGCGGAATCTCAATTGCTGATCATCGCGTCCTGGATGATGGTGATCGGCGCTTGCGAGGTAAGTTTTCACCGGGAGATTTTCTTTGGTCCCCCGATTTGGCAAAAGCCTTTCCCCAGGAGCGCTTCTGGTACCTGTGGGGCAGCATAAATACCTGACCATTTTTATCTTTGAACAACCAGCGAAAATTAATCAAACATTAATCAAATATTGGATAAACTTACCTGGGAAATTGACCCAGTATTTTATAAAATTATCTTTTAGAGTAATTATTCTTTGGGTTTTCACGCTTAAAATCAAAGAAGTTATCCCTCAATACGAGGTTCACAAGTTTAATGAAACGATTACTGAAGATTTTAGCTGCGTTATTATGGCATATCGGCGGGTTTATGTTGATCTGGAAATCGAGCAAATTGATTTTCGAAGCCGAAACCATCATCCCGCAAATGGTCTGGCCTTATCTTGCTGTATTAGCAGCTTTGCTTTTGGGTGGATTGAAAGCAAAATACCTATTTAGCCATGCCTGTAAAAGAAATCTAGCTCGCATTGATCAATTAACTTCCCCCAAGTTATGGCAATTTTATCGAGCTGGTTTCTTTTTCTTTCTCGCTTTGATGATTTTTGGCGGGGCAGCACTGTCTCGAATGGCGCACGGAAGCTATTCATTCTTGTTGACGGTTGCTGTTTTGGATTTAAGCATTGCTACCGCCTTGATCGGCAGCAGCTATATTTTTTGGACGGATAAAGCCTTTATCAGAGAATAGCATTCTTAGCCTCAATATCATCGCTAGCGATTTTTGAGAAGCGATCTCCCCCCTAGCGACCAAATAACCCTCGCCCTCCACGTGTCATTCCCGCATGCTTCCAGCGGGAAACCACTCCTTTGCCTGTCAGCGCGATACGCGGGCAGGAGGGTTCCTATCCGTCGCACCGCTATGCAGGTTCATGGGAACCTGCTCGTACTGTCCTGCGAAGCGATCTCCCCCCTGGTAAACAGAGAAATGCAGCATTCAATTGAACCCGATTGCTAAGGCTGCACACTTTGATTCAAACAGCTCAGCATCGACCTGGCAGCGTGGCTTGGCGCCCCATCTGTCATCCCCAATATCGGCAGCACCAGGGCATC
>JBDLJO010000065.1:0-11965 GCA_039714275.1 Chloroflexota bacterium
ATAAGCTCGCTTCTGTGGCATCCTTTTTCATCTCGCGTATTGATTCTATGGTTGACAGTGAGTTAGATAATTTCAGCGGCGATGCCACAATAAAAGCCCCGGATTTAAAAGGAAAAATTGCCGTTGCTAATGCAAAATTAGCTTACGCTGTTCATAAGCAGGTTTTCCAGGGAAGGCGCTGGGAAAAATTAGTATCTCAGGGCGGGAAAATTCAACGTGCTTTATGGGCTTCAACCAGCACAAAAAATGCTGCTTATGCGGATACAAAATATGTCGATGAATTAATTGGTCCGAATACGGTTAATACGATTCCTCCAAAAACACTTGAGGCTTTCAGCGATCATGGTAGTGCTGCGATATCCTTAACATCAAATGTAGGCGCGGCACGACGAAACATGGATGATTTAGCTGATTTGGGGGTTTCCATTTCAGATGTAACGCTAAAGCTTGAAGAGAATGGTGTACAATCTTTTGCCGATGCTTTTACGGTATTATTAGATTCTATTGAGAAGCGGCGTCTTGACGCAGTGGAAAAACAATGAAGAAAATGGCACGTATCGCGGAAATTGAAGCGGAAATTGAAATGTTAAAAAAGCAGTGGCCGGCACACTCGCTGCCCCCGGCAATGCTAATGCAGTTGGATGAATTAGAAGATGAGCTTGATATTTTACTAAAGGAAGAAATGGACCACGCGAGTCAAGAAAATACACCATAGTTTGTATTTGATCATGACAGGAAATGCGGCATAAAACGGGCCCTTTTACATAAGCTTTTCTAAGGAATTCTTATGCGATGACTATAAAAATAGATTTTCCCCAGCCAGTGCTTTTTGATCTTGAGAATGCGCCTGCAGATACAAAGGATGTTCTCCCCGCCATCTGGCATGCGCTCGAAGCCACAACTTCCCCAAATGTGATGGATCGCCAGGCTGGTTTAGATCAATTGTTGGCAGAAGATGTTCTACGGGTGTCTCCGCTGGTTGCGTCAGTTTTATTGATGCGCATTTCTGAACCGGATATCCAATTGCGCACTCGCACTGTGCATGCTTTGGGTGAAGTCCTCTTACATAAAACTGATCAGATACCATCCTATCTAGTCCGCCAGCATCTTAAGCATATCTGTTTAGGTTGGAAATGTGAGCATATTAACCTTCTCCTCGAAGTAGTGGATCAGGATCCGCTGACTTTAGACGCCATTTCAGCTTTGCTGACCTTGTGCTCTCAGTCCGGAAAACTGCTTTCCGAAATCATGATTGATCGTAAGGTACCTGTAGTTTTACGCCAACAAGCGATTGATTTGATTGGTCGGGTGGGTTTTCTTGAGGCAATACCAAGTTTAGAAAGGTTTGTAGAACGATTAACATCACGTTCTGAAAGGCAGAAAAAAATGCCTTTTGCGCCTGTAAACGAATTCAGCGAGGAAATATTAATCGCAAATTTGAAAAAAGCCCTGCTTATGCTCCAAACATATTAGATGAAATTGACGTTCAAAAAAAGCGCAGAAATGTTTCTGCGCTTTTTATATACTATATGATATTTTTGTTTTAAGATAATAGAAATGGTTTTGGAATAATATTTTTCTACAATCGATTTTTACATTGCGGGCAAATACGTTCATCGTCGCTTACGACAAAGCCGCAATTTGAACAAGTTGTGGGCTGAGCATCTCCGAGTGGGGCGCCGCATGCCACACAGCTTGGTTCGCCAACAGGGTTAGGGGTATCGCAGTAAACACAAATTGCACGCCGAAGTCGTTCTGAAAGGGCCAAGGACGCTTTGGCTGAAGCCGCAACTTCATGGATTACTTCCCATGCCTTTTCAGAAAGTTTCAAACTCTCAATATCTTGAGCAACATCATCAAAACGGGTAATTAAACTAAGGGGGTTCCGCAGCGCAGCCAAAGCCGTGGCGCCGAGGCTGGCTGCTACACCGAAAATGGATTGATCGCCAACATGAACAGCTACACCATCAGGGACCTTTTCGATGCTGATCGTGATAGCGGTCTTCCCGCCGGATTCGCGATATTGGCGGGTTGAAATTTGTATTGCCAGTGCCTGGTTTGCGCCTGTTTGCTGAGTCTGCAAATTGCCATGATTAAATTCGGCTATCAGCGCTCGTGCAAAATCCTTAGGTTTGATTTGCCCATGAAAAATCTTTTTCTTTGTTTCCATATATTACCTTGATCAAATTTGTGCCCGTATAATCTACCTGATAATAATTTCTTTGCCCATTATATCAAGAACTTTTCAAGATGATCACACACTCTATAGGAATTACCATGTTAGCATAAGTACCATAATGCTAGTCCGAATCGTGTCTATTCAAGATTTGTCGTATAATCATGAAACTGGTGATCTAAATAATAGCAGCTACAATATTTGGTTCTCAAGAGCAGGTGCCAACTCGCGAACCAATGAAAACAAGAGATAGGGTAAAATTGTGGCTTGCAAATCGTTGGTGTAAATGGATCTGGTCCTATTTATAATTTGGTCCTAAGATTTTGTTTTCTAAAAAAATTGTGTTGATGTACCTTTTCGGAGGTAGGATGGTTTTCGGTAAAATAAAAATGGGGTTTTGGCTTAGTTGTGTTCTAATAGCATTTCTCCTATTGCAAATTCCTGTGGCTCGTGCGATGGGTCCTGAAAAAGAGCGTGCACAGCAGCCCACAGTATCTATTCCGACTGTAACGGGTACACCAACAGGTCCAATTGCGATCGTTTATGCAGACCCAGAAGAACAGATCAACGTTCGCTCGGGACCAGGCACAGACTATCCCCGCGTTGGCGTGTTGCTAAATCGGCAGCGAGTTCCTGCATTGGGGAAAACCCCAGGCGGTGATTGGGTGCAAATTCTTTACCTAGGTGTTGATGAGGGTGTTGCTTGGGTTTATTCGGCCCTTGTACGGATAGAGGGAGGAGATTTGCCCATTGTTGCGCCGCCTCCCACTCCGACCCCCCGGGTTACTCCTACAATTGATCCTACACTAGCTGCTCAATTTGTATTACAGGCTCCACCTACGCGAATGCCTACCCATACACCACCAGCACCATTGGTAATTCCAACATTTTCGGTTGAAGATCACAGCCCAGGTACAGGGGGAATTCCCATTGGATTTGTTATCGTAGGTCTGGGAGTTTTTGGTGTTTTTGGCTTGCTCTTGGCTTTTTTGCGTCGTGAATAAAGAATTTGATTACTTAAAATCCAATAATAAAGAAAATACGCTAGAATAAAAAAAGACCGGAATTCCGGTCTTTTTATCTACACTTAAGAGTTTCATATTAGCTGCAACAGCTTCCGCTCCCGCTTCCACAGCTGTTAGCGCTGGCAGCATCGCTGTCGCTGCTGCAGCTACAACCGCCGCCCATAGGATTTGGATTTTCGATTTTAAAGCCGCTTTCAATACCATTATTCACAAAATCAATCGTCGCACCGAGCCAGTAGTTAATCGACACTTCATCAACGACGACTTTCACATCTTGATCACCAAAAACGGTATCAGTATCGCGAATATTATTCTCAAGAGCCATGCCTAATTGAATACCCGAGCATCCGCCGCCCTGTGCAAAAACTCGCAGGGCATATCCTACTAATTCTTGCTTTGCGAAAAGTTCCTTCACTGCGTCGACTGCTGCAGGTGTTAGGGTAACGGTATCCGGTGTTTTTACTTCATTGAATTGAACAGGTTCTAAATTGGACATAAAAAATCCTTTCTTGGCTAGAAATAAATTGGACTAATATTATCAGAATTACTGGTGAGCGTCAATGGTTTTTGAAAATGTTTAACTCAGTCGTCTGATTGCATTTGACAGATAATTGAATTATTTATCAAAGGTAAGATTATTTTGATTTGTTATTATATTACCAATCACATTTTTGACAGGTTGAAACGCGAGCATTTTTATCGGTGTGCTTATACATGGTGACATTGGTGAAAGGTTCACCAAGAATACCATCGTGGATAGCCCACGAGCGCAGACGGATACTATTTGCTGCCTCAGGTTTGCGGAAGGGCGAACTATTATCTAGGAAAGGTATTAAATCACCGTCAGGGGAAAAGCCGCGCTCAATGCGTTCCATCATCTGACGGCCTTGTTGGTAGGCAAACCCATAGCGCTCGAATATGATTGCATTATGATAGTAAAGGGGTTCCGCAAAGTGGATATCATGCCCCAATCTATCAATGAAAGATTCGAATGTGGTTTGCGCCTCCCGCAGCATATGCAGCCCTGAACGGATTTGTCCAGGTGAGAGGCCAGCTTCCAGTGCTGTGAGCTCCGCTTCTAAATTGCGGCACTCAGCCCCAAGTTGGGTCAATGTGCCATCGGAAAGGCGGTCAATGTCAAATCGCTGTGAGCTTGGATCATTGAGTACATAAAGCAAGATATGGATTTGCCCATTCATGGTGTCCGTTAAATGACCGTAGAGGATAGGATCAGGGAAACCATGCTGGTGATACAAACTAATTTCCGCACTGCTGCTGCCGGCAGGACAATTTAAATGGAGTAGGTCATTACCGTGTTTGTCTACAAGATATGGGCTGAGACGAAAATGGCTTAATAATGACAATGGAATCATGCGCGTATAATGTTGGCGTTTTTCGGCCTCGGGCAGAAGATTGATACTTCCAAGGGTAGATGGCATATTCATAAGATGACTCAATTTATAAAGTTTTATTGCTACCACCCACCACGGCGAAGCTCGCGCTCAACCTGGCGGTCAGCGTCACGTTTGGCCAGCGCGTGACGCTTATCATGCAATTTTTTGCCTTTAGCAATCGCGATCTCCACTTTAGCTCGACCATCGCGTAAATGAACTTGTGTGGGGATGACCGTGACGCCTTTTTTCCGTACTTCGTCCCACAGGTGGCGGATTTCTTTTTTATGTAATAATAATTTACGAGGGCGACGTGGTTCGTGATTGTAACGTGAGGCTTGTTCGTAGGGTGAAATGTGAGCATCCATGAGCCATGCTTCTTCACTCTCTACTCGCACGTAAGCTTCTTTGATACTTATATGCCCGGCCCGAATTGATTTGATTTCACTGCCGCGCAAAACTAAACCTGCCTCAAAGCTTTCGAGCAGGAAGTAATCATGCTTTGCTTTACGGTTTCTAGCAATAACTTTTACGCTCATACAATTTTAGATTCTAGCACAGCTTCTAGGGTTTTGTACTTTAGGCAATAATAATTATGGTTTTCGGGTCAATAATTGGATAGCGGCTTCAATAACAGGGTCAGGATTTTCCCCGGATTCAATGGTGATATCTGGCTGCAGGCCGTGCTCACCGATGGATAGACCCAATCCAGGAATCCACCATTTTGCGGAAGTCACATGAATGCTGGAATTATCTTCCAAATCGAAGACCAATTGAATGCTGTCTTTACCATAGGTTGCTTGGCCGATTATCAATGCCCGTTCGCGTGCTTGAAGGGCTCCGGCTACAATTTCCGCAGCACTGGCAGTATTTTCATCAACAAGGATTACCAGGGGTAAAGCAGCTAAAGCCCCAGCCTGTGTTACGCTGTAAGTTTTTATATCTTCACCAACGTATTGTTCTTCTAGCACATCACCTGCCTCCAGGAAAAGACGGGCAATGTCTACGCCGGCATCAACGAGTCCTCCTCCATTACCGCGTAAATCAAGGGTGTAATAAAGTACACCTTGTTGTTTTAAACTGGTTGCCGCATTTTGAACTTCTTCGCTGGTGCTGGCGGCGATAATATTGATTTTTATTATCCCCACTTCAGGGTTCCCGGGTGCCAGGTACCAGGTTACGGATGGTAAGGGAATCGATTCACGTTGGATGGTAAAGCTGTGAGAATTATGGGTGGGGGGACGGGTAATCGTTAGATCAACGGAATCGCCTTCAGGCCCGCGCAATGCTGCCACAATTTCGTCGATAGGTGTATCTTTTGTAACAACCAAGTCATCGACCAAAATGATTCGATCTCCATCCAGAATGCTTGCTTTGCTGGCGGGACTATTGGGGAAGGGGTGCAAGATTGGATATCCTTCACTGTCGTGATCTAGCGCTGCACCGATCCCGCCATAACTGCCCTCTAAATTATCACTATTTAGCTCATGCTGATTTGGTTCTACAAAGCGCGTATAAGGATCACCGTATGCTTGCAACATACCGCGAATCATGCCGTATTCTAACGCTGTGTCTGAAGGCAGTTTGTAAAGCGCATGATTTTCTAGCACACTCCGTGCTTGCTCGAGAATATTAAGATCAGCAGTTGAGCCATCATGCATGCGCTCGTAGGTGAAATAGCCCGAGATGAATGCCAGGCTTAAACTAAGCAGTAATAAAAAGAAGGTGAAAAGTGTACGTTTCCAATTCATAGATGATGTTTGGCCATTTGCGCGAGGGCTTTTAGTTGGTGATTATTTCAGATATATTTAATGATTTCCAAACTATGGTAGTGTATCAATAGGACCGCGGATTTACAAGGTGAGATTCTTTGCAGCTAAAGTCTACAATATAATAATAGTCAGATAAATAAAAAGAACCCGATTACTTCAAATTGTCGGGTTCTTTTTAGTAACGTAGATGTTGATTATTACCGGCTGACTGCCATTTTGACAATTTTACCCTGTTTATCCAAGGTCAGACGGGCATATCGTTGGTGAGTGTGTTGTGCTTTTTGAATGCTTTTGCTCAATGTAATTACACTGCGATCTGGTTCATGGGTTGGGCGGGATTTTTCCCCTAATTGACCCGTTGGGCAGTTGTGTCCCTCGCAGTCGCAAACGCTGTGCTCGTGACTGAACATCACTTGGGCCCCTTTCATTCCAGGAAGATATTGTTCAACAACGTTCTTAACATGCGCGATGATTTCGGTTGGAACGGGTTCCGATGTTCCTGGCGTGTCCGCTCGATCGCAAATGGTTTTTACCGGTGAAGGCTGCTGCACCGTCCGCATAACGGTTTTTGGCAGTTTATTTACGGCAATAGGCTGCGCTAAGGGATCACCATAGAGCACAAAGGAGATCAATGTTTTCTGATCTTCACCATCAAGGTATCCTTGGCGTTTGTGCATTTCTTGAGCAAGGTAAATTTTTGCACGACGCAATGCCTCTCCTACTGGAAATCCTTCCTGCAAACGCTGCCAAAAGGCATGCCCTAGAATATCGGCAGCAATTAAAGGAGTTGAGATGGAACCATAAGCTGTTACTGTTGATCCGATCACAGCTTGGGTTCCTGCTAGCAGAAACTTGAGGGCGATGGATTCTTCGATGTTGCGGTGTTTGACGTGAGTGCCATAGCATGCTTCACTAAATACCACGCTTGGGACTTTAGCGCCATTGTTATTTGCAGTAATGGCACTGGACTTGGATGCCAGGGGAATGTCCTCGGGGCGCAGAGCAATGGGATAATCGGGCCCGGAATTGTCATTAGTGGGTGCTTTGTGTCCATACCAAAATGCTCCATCTTCAATGCCGTGCAAATTATAGTAACCAAGCTGAGCGCCAGTTAAGGCTTTTGTTGTTTCACTGACGGTAGGGGGAGAGATATCAATATTACGCATTTCTCCAATCGGACGGAAAACATCTATTGCGGCCTGTTTCCATATCTCAGCGCTGTAACCAAAACTTTGATGTGTTCTTCGTCTCGGTATAAAGCGACCGAATATTTTTTTCAATAAAATTAGCAGCCAACTTCGGTTTTCTTGATTTAGGTTTTGTTCATAACGTGAAGTCATACTTCGCAGCGTGCTTAGCAGCATACCAGGATCTTTCCCTGCTCCTCCGGGAAGTCGACCGACTGGCCATTCAGGAACGAAGTAGTTCTCATTGCGAGTGGCATAGGGGTTGTCGGAAGGAACATCAACATCGTGATCGTCGGTTGGATTAGGTAAATGATGGAAGGGTACTACTTCTGGACCGCCCACGATCAGCAGCGCACCTATCATTGCTCCTCGCTTGCGCAGAGATGTATCTAAATCAGCCAAAGCTAACTTTAATGCCCAAGCATCTTTAGCTTGAGCTGGTTTGAGATTAAATTTTGCCATATTAGCAGGATCATCAGCATAGATCAACATGGACCCCCAATTTGGATCGCTGCGCAGTGCTAAAGCTAATTTACGCATAGCCTCATCTAGTACAGCGGTTGTTTCTGTTCCATATTTTTGCCGAAGACCCTCACGGGTGCTCATAATAACGTAAATTGGTAAACGCCCATCGCTGTGAGATAGACCGGTTTTTTTCAAACGCTTGGCAATTCTATCGAGTTCGTCTTGAACGATTTGGAGTGTTTCTGGGAGAATATGCTTTGGCTTGGACGCGTTTTCTGTTTCCCATGAGGATTTGGGTAAATTGCTGGATTGAGAGGAAAGGTCTAATCCATCAGCCAAATCCAATTCGCTCTCCGTATTTATTGTAGTTTGATATTCTCCCTCAGAGAGAAGATTCCACCCAAGTACCGCGGCTACTTCCGCTGGGATGGCAATATCAAGCCGTGTGGCAGGATTATTGGGCCATAAAGCCCGGTAAGGGTGATCATTTCCCCAAAGACGGGCTGCAACCTTCCCAGCAATATCCAGGGAAGCGGCTTTGTGCAGCAAAGCGACAGCTTCATCAGATTGCCCACCATCCATCAAACTATCAGCCGTGATCAACATAATAGCAATTGAATCGGGCCATTTCTCTTGGTAGTGCTTTGCTAAACTGCGTATAGCTGCCTTGGGGGTTTGGGTATGGCGCCATAGTGCTTGTAAATGTGTTAGGGCTACTAAGCATGAATCAGGAGCCGAGGCGAGTGCACTTTGAGCTTGATTTTGGGCTTCTTCAAAATCACCCTCTACCAGCGCTGAACGAGCTGATTTCAGCAATTCACTCCATGTAGCTGATTTTTCGCCTTGGTGCGGCAGTTCGCTATCCAGGGCGTATACTTGCTCTTGATAGGTATTAACCGCTTTTCCATCAAGACTGTTGGCTATTTCAGCGCGTAATTTTTGGGCTTCAAGAAATTCTGGATCAGCTTGACAAATATGCTCAAGGATTGATAAAGCAGAACGTACGCGTTTATCTCCTAACAACGCTCGAGCTCGCAGTAAATATACTTCTGCATCGCCATCATAAGCCGCCAACCAGGCTAATGCTGTCTGCCGCACGAATTGATAAGATTGAGATTTCAACGCGGCTTTCAGGATTGCCAGAAGGTATGGACGCGTCCAAGGATCATTTTTCTCAATAGGCCGGAGTTGGCTAGGATAATTAGATGTTTCGTTATTTGTAGTCATAAGATTATGGTGTTGTTGGTTGAGTACTTGGTTGATTGGTTTGATGTACGAGATTGAGTGCGATCATGGCTGCTAATTTCCTTTGAATACCAATATCTTTGGAGTCTAACGTAGCAGCTTTACGCAGCATTTGCTCTGCGTTAATATAATCCTTTGAATCTTTGAGCACCATACCTGCTCTGTGATATGCCTGGGGGTTGGCAGGGTCCAAATCGATTGCCTGTTGGTAAGAATCTAAAGCACGGTCATATTGACGCCGTTGTTGGTAAGTACGACCTAATTCAATATAAGGTTCTGACCATTGCGGATCCTGTTCAACGGCGTTATTCAGGTGAGTGATGGCCTGATCAAGCTGCCCGCTTTGACGTAAGAGACTGCCAAGCAATTTTAGGATTTGGGCTTTCTGATTTATGGTAAGAAGATCGTCTAATTTCATTGTTCGCTGAGCGCAAATGATGGCCTCTTCTCTGTGCCCATTTTCTGCCAGGGCATCCCCTAAACGTATTTGCAAGGGAATATCGTCAGGATACTGTTCGTTATATTTTTCGAGAGTTTCCAGAGCTGTTTGCTTACCGTGAACAATTTTTACTAAATCTACGTGCTCTAACCTTAATTCGCTGCTTTGTGGTTGGCGTACCATAGCCGTTTCAAATATGGTGAGTGCTTCAGGGTAACTTCCTAACATGCTGAGTGCTTCAGCTTTGGTTAATAAAGCTTCAGGATGTTGAGGTTTTAGCTGCAGTACATGATCCAGATATTGCAGCGCAGTTTCAGCTTTATTTTCTTGGATTGTTAATTTTGCCAGCAATAAAGAGGATCCATGGTCATTGGGTTCACGCTTAGCGATTTGCTCCGCAATTTTCTTTGCTTGGTGATGATTTCCGCTTCTATGTACAGCTTTTGCAAGCATCAATTGCGATTGAATGGAATCAGGATCAAGTTGAATGGCTTTTTCTAAGGCAGTTATCGCATCCGTTGAATTTCCCAAATGCAGGTAAGCTTCCCCAAGTTTTAGTTGGAAAATCTCCTTCCGAGGAGCTAATTGGGTTGCTTTTTGAAGGTGGGTTACAGCCTGTTCAAGCGCGTTATCACCAAATAAGTTTTGCTGATTGATCAATAGGTCTGCTGCTCTTGCATGCCAATCAGGTTCGTCCTCCCAATGAGTCAATAATGTTTCCACAGCTTCCAGGTGTGTGACATGGTCTTCAACACGGTGAGCAACATAAGCCTGTAAAGCTAAGTAAAGCCCGGGGTTGGGGGAGTGGCTGCGAATGCTTTCATCCACAGTTTGTTGGGCTGCACTAGATGCGATTTTGGGAGCTTTCCTGATCAAAACTAAAGCAATTTGGCTTAATAAAAACGGATCAGTTGGCATTGGATCGCGCTGATAAATTTCCAGTGCTGCTTGTGCAGCTTCTTTTTTATTATTGCTTGCTCGCAAGATTGTCAAGTATGCTGCCAAATTATCTGCGGTTGGTGCGATATCAAGGAGTGCTTTAGCGTGTTCGGCATCCGGTTTGAAAATTGCTTGCCCGCGTACTAAATAGGTAGACAAAGCAGAATGAATATCGTTGCTTTGAAGTGCCTCGACCAGGCGCGATGCGGTAAGCACTGCTTGGTCGTAGCGCTGGTAGCTTTCTTTGGATAACGCCGAATCGCCTTGCCCATGCCGATCGACATTTAGGGTGCGGTAAAGATGTTGATACTCAGCTTGCTGGACAAGCGTTTGTGCAAGCAGAATATACGACAGGGGTTCTTCGGGGGCAATTTTTGCTGCCTCTTCAAGTAAGAAGATTGCCGTACTCCAGGCTTGATATTCTAATGCTGTTTCAGCCAATGCAACATAAGAGCTGATCTCTGCATTATGCATCTGTTTTATGCCACCAAAACCCTCGAGAGATGTTTCTAGAGCCTTTGAGCCAGCATTCAAATCACCTTGTCGACGTTTCATGCGAGCTTTCAAGGCCAAGGCGCGTGGGTGATTCTCGTCTAGACTTAAAGCTTTTGTGAGCACATTTGCTGCCGCTATTTCTTCATTGTTCCGAATTGCTAACTCACCAAGCATGCAGTAAAAATTACTAACTGCATCAGTATTTAAGGAAGATGCAAGATCGCCATGTTGGTTTAATAGCTCAAGAGCTTGATCGTTGTTCATCATCGCGATATGGAGATCGGCGGCAAGGATTACTGAATCTAATGAGCAGCACTGGTCTTGGCTTTGTTGTGCCAGATGGTAGCTTTCGTTGGCAAATTCTAATGCGGCCGATAAGTTGCCAAGTGCTCGTTGAATATGTGCTGCTTGCAATCGGAGATCGGCATTGTCTGGAATTTCCTCAAGTGCGCTCATATTCCATTCAGCGGCCATTTTGGTGTGTCCCAGTTTGAGCAGTAAGTTGCCTTTTTGTTGAATTAATGGGGCTTGAGCAGGCTTAATGGTTAATGCCTGGTCGATAGCCTCAATAGCTAATTGGCTCTCTCCTGAGAGATGATAAGCATTAGTTAATTGGGTGAGCAATTCGAAATTTAATTGTTTTTTAGTGTCTGTATTTTCTTGTAAGTGTGTCTCACCATTGTTTAATTCAAGTGCTCTGACCAGGCAGGTTGCCGCCTCAGTATAATTCTGGCATACAACCAGACCATCGGCGGCTTGATTAAGATGCTCTGGTGATACACCATTTATTTGGATTATTTTTGCCAAAGATTGTTGTGCTGCGATAGGGTT
>JBDLJO010000066.1:0-11828 GCA_039714275.1 Chloroflexota bacterium
CAAAAATATCCGCTTGCTGCTGCTGGCCTGGAAACCCGGCACCCGCTGGATGCTGGTTGGTATCTTGCTCATCCTTTTGGGCAGTTACTTGATCAACAACTAATCTCATCGCCTGCGTTTTTTTGCGGTGCGATCTCCCCCTTCGCGACCAAACAACCTATGCCCGTCCGTGTCATTCCCGCATGCTCCCAGCGGGAATCCATTCCCCCTCCTATCATTCCCATACCTTTCTTAATGTCATCGCGAGCATCTTCTGCGAAGCGATCTCCCCCATCGCGACCAAACAACTCATGCCTGCCCGCGTCATTCCCGCATGCCCCCAGCGGGAATCCATTCCCCCTCCCGTCATCCCCGCTCAACCAACTCATGTCATCGCTATTCGCTAGTCCAGTGCCGGAGCACTGGTAGAAAACCTGCGCAACAGTTTGACCAGAAGACCTCCGATGTTTCCTAAAAACCTCGCAGCCCTGTTCTTGCTAAAATTCCTCCCCCAAAATGAGGCCCCCCTTACCAGATAAGAACATATGTGCTATAATAGCCATAGCCCGCGCCTCCCCATTTTCTGCCAGAAATTGGCCGGGCGCTCATAAAGAGTACTTTATTAATGGTTTTCGGAACCTTAAAATTTGATGTTAAATAGTTCCCCAAACTCGGTAGTCGTTTCTTTTCGTTTCAATAAGTTTAAGTTTGCAAATCTAAAAGAATTCTCCCCAGAATTGGGGTCAGGCTGGGGAGCGATCCAATGTGACCCAAGCCTATCCAAATGCATGGGGATTTGGGCAGCAGGGGGGGCGTCATTCCCGCGCCTGCACGCAATCTATGCATCATGTCATCGCGAGCCTCATTTGCGAAGCGATCTCCCGCCTATCTTGGCCAGCACCCTCCGCCTCACAAAAACATAACCACTCGTTCCTCAAAAAAGATAAGTCGAGTACCTATGTTTTTCCCCACCCTCAAACTCCCACAGATGCAAATTGCCCCATTCGCGGCGCCTCCTCCTTCCCCCACAGACAGGAATCTCCATATCCCAGCACCTTAACAATGGTATATTTTCACCCCGCTCCAAAAAACATAACCACTCGTTCCTCAAAAAAAAATATTCGAGTACCTATGTTTTGCGCGAGATGGGCATTTCCAATTGCCCTTCTTCGCCACTCCGGGTCATGGGACCCGGAGAAGCAATCTCAAAAGCCCCAGCCGGGCTTCGTACATGCAGCCCGGTGATTTATTCACGAGCGAGGGTGGCTTTAATCCCTGCAGATTAACAAGAAATATTTCCCTACTGTTTTGCAGCAGCTAACCAATTGCCACCCAAAAACACCCCATCTATTGTCATCTGAGAGATTTTGCGCTACACTGAATTTATCTCTCTGGCTTGCTGCCATACCAGAAGGGCCGGCGCCGGGTGCAGCAATCCCATGGGCTCAAAATGGATCGGGTTTGAGCCAACAACAAAATGCGCTGAACGCCCGAAAAATGCGATGCTTTTTAGTCAAAAGACATTCATTGGTATTGACCCTGCCGCAAGTCCTCGCCCCGTGGTTTTCGCGGCCATTAACCGTGATCTGAATTTGCTCAGCCTGCGCAGCGAGCCGCTTGAGGAAATCCATGCTTACCTTGGCGGGCAGGAATGTGCCATGATCGCCATCTGTGGTCCGAGCAGCCCCAACCAGGGTTTGATGAAACGCGAGGCTGTCCGTCAGGCATTAAATCCGCCGCCCAACCCCGGACGTTGGATGGGCTTTCGAGTGGTTGAATACCAGCTTGCGCAGCATAATATCCGCATGCCGCGCACCCATGCCAATGCAGATAACTGCCCCGGCTGGATGCGGACAAGCTTTGAGCTTTACCGGCAAGCCGAGGGTTTGGGTTATCAAAGCTACCCAGCGGACGAAGAAACCTCCCTCCAAATGATGGAAGTTTACCCCCATGCAACCTTCAGCACGCTTTTAGGGGTCTTGCCTTTCCCGAAGCACAGCCTGGAAGGGCGTCTGCAGCGCCAGCTGGCCCTCTTTCATGCCGGTTTGAATATTCCCGATCCGATGCGCGTATTTGAAGAAATTACCCGCCACCGCTTAATGACCGGCGTTTTACCCCTCGAAGGACTTTATACCAGCGCACAATTAGATGCCCTCAGCGCGGCCTATACCGCCTGGATGGCCGCAGCCCGTCCTGAAAAAATCACCCAGTTGGGAGACCCGGAAGAAGGGCAGATCCTGCTGCCGGCTGCCGAATTACAATCCAAATATTAAACACCAACCCAGGAGACTCATCAATGCCCCAACATAAAACAAAATTGATCATCAACCCCAACGCCAACATGGGCAAAGCCTGGAGAGTTGCCGCTGACCTGCGCTCGATTGTCGAAGAGTTCGGCGGTGCTGATTGGTCGGGCACGGTTTATCCCACCCACGCCATTGAACTTGCCAAGCAGGCCGCGCAGGATGGCTATGAGTTGATCATTGCTGTGGGCGGTGATGGCACGGTCCATGAGGTCATCAATGGCATTATGCAGGTTCCAGCACAGGAGCGGCCTCGCATTGGGGTGGTGCCTTTAGGTTCTGGCAATGATTTTGCTTATGCTGTGGGCATGAAGACCGACCCCTTTGAAGCACTGCACCAAGTTTTTACAGGGGAGGCGCACGCTGTTGATCTGGGTAGAATAGAAGACAATCGCGGTATTGAGATATATATTGATAATACCATCGGCATTGGTTTCGATGCCACGGTTACCATCCGTTCGCATAAAATGCCCATCGTGCGCGGTTTTGCTATGTACCTGGCCGCTGTGCTGCAAACCATCGCTATGGACCACAACCCGGCCTACCTGCAATTTGAGAGCGATCAGGAAAAATGGGAAGGCAATACCACCATGCTGGTGATGTGTAACGGCCCCCGTGAGGGCGGCGGTTTTATGGTCGCTCCCGATGCCGTCAATACGGATGGCATTTTCCATTACGCCTCCATCGGCGATGTCACCCGTCCTTTCATGTTGCGTCTGGTCCCCGAAGTGATGCGCGGCACACATGGTCGCTTTGACAAAGTGAGCATGGGCTCCTTTAAAACACTGACCGTAAAATCCGATCGACCGCTCTATATTCATATTGATGGTGAAATCTTTTCCGGCTTTGGTACCGATGTAAATGAACTAAAACTCGAAATCATCCCCGGAGCCATTGAAGTCGTTTCTTAGCATTTCCAGTTATGCCTGATCTAAAACACAGTCTGCACGGCCATGATTTAGGCCATCTTCGTATTGTGGCTGAGCGTTGGGGGGTAACGCTCAGCGCGCCTGATTCATCCGGGGCAGCAGATGAACTTATCACACATCTGCTTGATGTCAGCCTTATCTTAGATGTCATCGGCGCCCTGGCGCAAGAACCCTGCGATGCCATCCAGGCCCTGGCGGCGAACGATGGGCAAATGCCCTGGGTACAGTTCACCCGCATTTATGGCGAAATTCGTGAGATGGGTTCTGGCCGTCGTGACCGCACCCGCCCGGACAAGGACCCGATCTCAGCCGCGGAAACGCTCTGGTATCATGCCCTGATGGCGCGTGATTTTTTCAGCACCGATCGCGGATCTCAAGAATTTGCCTATATCCCTGATGATCTGCGCGCCCTTCTGCCGGGCACCTTCAGCGCTGGTTCTACGCGCACCCTGGGTCGTCCGGCAACGCCCACCGAGCGTGCTCTAGAAATCCCCGCCAATGACCGCCTGCTCGATCATGTTTGCACCCTTTTAGCGGCCCGGCGGGCTGATTTGCCAATTACATCCGTTATCCCGGATGATGTCTTGGTTTTCCTGGATGTGCTGCTCCCCGATGCCGGTTTGCTCGAATCTGAAGGTCAACCCAATATTGAAAAGTCCCGGGTACACCTGGAGTCATCACGGGCTGAGGCATTGAACCAGCTCGCCCATACCTGGCTTCACAGCGCCGAACATAATGACCTCCACTGCGTGCCGTCTTTAGCGGTTGAAGGTGCTTGGGTAAATCACCCCCTGGTCGCCCGCACCAAAATTACCAGCTGGCTCTCTGCCCTCCCTGAAAATACCTGGTGGAGCCTCTCGGCGTTTGTGGCCGATATTCACCAGGCGGAACCTGACTTCCAACGCCCAGCAGGCGATTATGATTCCTGGTATCTGCGGGATGCTGAAAGCGGTCAGTTTTTGCGCGGCTTCGAACATTGGGACGATGTTGATGGTGCGCTGATTCGTTATCTGATTTGCGGTCCCTTGCATTGGCTGGGCATGATTGATTTGGCTGCTCCCGAGGGCGATGAACCCTCCCCGGTGACAGCTTTCCGCCTTTCAAGTTGGGCTGACGCTCTGTTAGGCGGCACCCCTCCCGATATCCCTGAGCAGCCTGCCCAAATCCACATCAGCTCTCAGGGTCGTATTGATGTCCCACATCTGGCATCCCGTTCAGCGCGCTACCAGCTGGCACGTTTTTGCCGTTGGGAAAAGGATACCCAACATGAGTACCGCTATCGAATCATGCCGGAGACCCTGGCGCGTGCCAAAGAGCAGGGCTTAGAAGTGGCTCATTTGCTGTCGCTGCTCAATAAACATGTCGAGCATCTGCCGCCAAATATCACCCGGGCGCTAAAAAGCTGGCAGCATCATGGAACACAGGCCCGGCTCGAAAAAGCTGTCATCTTACACCTCAGTACGCCGGAAATCTTGACTGCGCTGCGCGCTTCGCGTGCCAGCCGCTTTTTGGGGGTGCCGCTCAGCCCCACGGCGATTGTGGTTAAACCTGGGGCTGAAGACAAAATTATCGCCGCTCTGGTAGAGATCGGGTATTTGGGGAAGATTGATTTTGCTGCCGAGTGATAGCACATACCCAGTCCACCCACCTCCCATAAAAGTAAGATTTCTCCTACCGCTCACATCTAGGTTGTGACCGTTATTTTGGGATTTTTTTATAGGAGCAATCGATGAATGTTTTAGCAGCAGTTTTGGCAGGTTTGATCGGCACCGTGGTGATCACCATGTTGATGGCTATGGCACCCAAAATGGGCATGCCTAAAATGGACATGGTCGGCATCTTGGGCAGTATGTTTGGTGCCCCCGGTAATCGTGGTTTGGGTTTATTGATCCACCTGATGATGGGTGCAGTTTTCGGACTTATCTATGCAGCTTTATGGTCTGCTGGTGTGGGTTCCCTTACCGCAGTGGGCGGCATTGTTTTTGGCATCGTACACTGGTTAGCCGCTGGCATGATGATGGCGCCTATGTCCATGATGCATGCCGGCATAAAGTCGGGTGCTCTTCCTGCTCCGGGTGCTTATATGCTGAAAAATGGCGGCATGAAGGCCTTTATGGGTGGTTTGGTTGGGCACGCAGTATTTGGTCTGGTCGTTGCTCTGGTTTACCCCATATTCTAAGCTGTCGAGATTGATATCGCCCCGGCGGGGCAGGGCAAATGGCTGCTCTGCCCCGTTTATTTTAGTTCTTAGTTACCAGAACGCTTTCCCCAAATCTGATAAAAACCTAAGTTTCCTTCAGCCCCGTCGGAATAGAAAGCATCCTCCACCTGGAAGCCTGTTCCCGATGCCAGGGAGTTTAAATAATCTTCACTGGCATGGTGCACGTAACGCAGCCCATAGCCGCCGCGCCGCCAATCAAGCAGATGATCCCCCTGATCGACTTCTGCTCTGCTGAGGCCGATCACATCCCAGGGTTGAACCCGTGCCCGTAATTTTGGGCTGCTGAGAAATTGCCAATGCGAGTGAATGAACTTGCCGTTTGGCGCTAAACGCTGCCCAATTTTATTTACCGTATTTCGGCGCAGACGATCCCCGGGGAGATGATGAAAAACGGCAAAGGAAAAGATCAAATCAAAAGGGGCAGCTGGTAAAATATTGTCCCACGTTGAATCAGCCAAATCAGCACGGGCAAAGGTAATATTAGATTCCTTCCCGGTATTTGATTTTGCCACGTCTAAAAGCGCCTGGCTGAAGTCCAGTCCAAGATAACGCCCGTGATAACCACCTTTGAGCAGTTCCTGTGCCAGTTCACCGTTGCCGCAGCCTAAATCGAGGATATTGGCATCCGGCGGGGTTTGATCTAAAATGCGTCGTACACCAGGTTGGATGCGCTGGCGAGTTGCAGAAAATTGAGCGCCAAAGGTTTGGTAAAATTGCTGGTTGAGCTGAACAAGACGTGCGGCAATATGCGTTTCCATAAGGACATTATCCCACAGGATTTGGAATTGGCGCACAGTTGAATTTGAAGTTCTACGGAGATTTAATAAGACCCTTGGAGGGTTCGTGGCTAAGAATGCAGAGCAGTGGCTGAAATCGCAGATCATCACGGAAGAGAAACGGGCGCTGGCGCGCCTGGCATTGGAAGATGTGCGCGCCGGGTACAAGGTTTTCGATGCCTTGCGGCGTAATCCCCTACCTGGAGGAGCAGGTTTCTTGAGTAAAGCGGTATTGGTGGCCGTTTATCGAGATTTGGTTGCTCAGGGCATTTGGGAATCCGACCCGGCTTTGTTGGCCAAGATCCGACGCAAGCCCACCCGCACACTTTCGGGCGTCACCACCGTCACAGTATTGACCAAGCCGTACCCTTGTCCGGGCAAATGTATTTTTTGCCCGACGGATGTCCGCATGCCGAAAAGTTACTTGCCCGATGAGCCGGGCGCCATGCGGGCGCTGTTTCATGAGTTTGATCCTTACGATCAAGTTGAAGCGCGCATTCAGGCTTTGTATGATGTTGGTCACCCAACCGAAAAGATTGAACTGCTGATTCTGGGCGGCACCTGGAGTGCTTATCGCCATGACTATCAGACCTGGTTCCTGAAACGCTGTTTTGATGCGATGAACAAGGTTGATTCAGATACCCTGGAGCAGGCTCAATCCCTTAATGAAACAGCAGTTCATCGAAATGTAGGCCTGGTTGTCGAGACTCGCCCTGACCACGTTAATCCCAAAGAGCTTGCAGCCATGCGCCGCTTTGGAGTCACCAAAGTACAGATCGGCGCGCAAAGCCTGGATGATCGCATTTTGGCTGCCAATCAACGCGGTCACACCGTGGATGAACTTCGTGACGCCGTCGCCTTACTGCGGGCCGCGGGCTTTAAAATTGTCCTCCACTGGATGCCAAATTTATTGGGCGCTACGGTGGATTCGGACCGAGAAGATTTCTCGCGCTTTTGGGTGGGGATTGCTCCGGATGAGCTTAAGATTTATCCTACTCAACTGCTGAAGAATGCAGAGCTCTATCAAAATTGGCAGCGCGGGGAATATCATCCCTACAGCACGGATACATTGATTGAGTTGATCGCCGATATCAAGACGACCATCCCGCGCTACTGCCGGGTTAACCGGGTTATTCGGGATATACCTTCGACCAATGTAGTGGATGGGAATAAGCGCACCAGTTTGCGGATGGATGTGCAGCGGGTACTGAAAGAACGCGGTGAACAATGTGATTGCATCCGCTGCCGGGAAGTGCGCTCAGCTAATATTAATTCAGACGACCTGGTATTGCATGATCTGATTTATGAGGCTGCTTTTGCAGAGGAACATTTTATTTCATATATTACCCCAGACGACAAAATCACCGGTTTTTTGCGTTTATCGCTCCCAAAAGCTGATGCCCCTGCTACAAATCTTCCAGATTTACTTGATGCCGCTATCATTCGTGAAGTACATGTTTATGGGCAGTCTCTCCAGGTTGGGCAGGAGCACAAAGGCGCCCCTCAGCATGCCGGGTTAGGTACCCGCTTGTTGAAAGAAGCAGATCAAATTGCCCGAGACCGTGGTTTTAATCGTATGGCTGTTATTTCCGCCATCGGTACAAGGCGCTATTATCTAGACCGTGGATTTCAGCGGGGTGCGTTATACTTGGTAAAAGACTTGTCGTAATTGTTGTCTTACGACATTTTTGTTTGACAGTGTTGATCCTGGTAATTTGCGGGTCAGTTTTGCGGCAGGAAAGCAGGCATGAAACCAAAAATCAAGATTCTTTTTGTAGGTGATAACAAAAGTGATGCCCGTTTAATTGTTCGGGAAATCAAAAAAGCCGGTTACCAGGTATCGTGGGAAATTTCCACAACAGAAGATGATATTTTAAAAAACTGCCAGGCTAAAACCTGGGATTTAACCATTATTGATTACAGTGTTTCAGGATTGGGGGGGTTATATGTCTTAGAAATTCTTAAGACGGCCGCGCCATATCTTCCTTCAATTGTGGTTTCCGATGTTATGGGTGAGGATGTCGCTGTGGCATCTATGAAAGCAGGTGCGGATGATTATTTGATCAAAGGACAGTATTCCCACTTGATCCCTGCTGTTGAGAGCGCTTTGAGCAGCGCCAAAGTACGCGCAAATAAAGTCGGCGTTGATGAAGCACTGCGTTTCAATGAGCAACGCTACCGTACACTGATCGAAAATTCACCCCTGGCAATTGTCGTTTATCATGAGATGGGCATTGCCTATGTTAATCAAGTTTGTGTTGATCTGGCCGGAGCTGCCAGCGCTGACGACTTGATTGGGCGGTCTCCCTTGGATTTTATCCACCCCGATCATCACGATTTGGTGAGAGAACATATGGACCTCGCTTCATCAAGCGGACTACCTCCTGTGGAAGAAATCCTGATTCGTGTAGATGGCGATACCTTTAATGCTGAAATTGTTTCAAGCCCAATTGATTTCCAGGGACAGCCGGCAATATTATCCATTATTTCAAATATCACCGAACGCCATCAATCAGAAAAAGAGCTTGAAAATTTTACCCATAGTTTAGAGCATCGCGCAATGCAGCTCCAGGTTGCTGCTGAAGTTGCCCGTGACACTGCAAGATTTATTGATCTCGAGCAGCTGCTTAACCGGGCGGTTAATCTCCTCCAGCGCCGATTTGGTTTTTACTTTGCAGGTATTTATTTTGTAGAAGAAAACAACCCCTATGCAGTATTAGCTGCCGCAACCGGAGATGCAGGGGAAGCGATGTTGGCAGACCAGCATAAATTACGGATCGGTGATGTGGGTATTGTGGGTCATGTTGCCGCATCGGGGAAACCGCGCATCGCACCCAATGTTAATAAAGACACGAAATATTTAACCAATCCATCATTACCTGATACACGCTCTGAAATGGCTTTACCTCTTATGGTTGGGGATGAAACCATTGGCGTCATTGATGTGCAGAGTCAAGAGGAAAATGCATTTGGCCAGGACGATCTCCAAATCCTGAAGATCTTGGCAGATCAAATAGCGATTGCCATTGAAAATGCGCGTCTCTTTGAAGTAGAGTTTGCCGCTCGCGAGCGGACTGAGGCGCTGCGCGAGGCTGCTCAGCTCATCAATTCCACTTTGTCCCTCGATCAAATTATCGAAACTGTTTTAGAGCAGCTTGGTCGTGTTCTGCCCTATGATTCCGGGTGTGTGATCACATTGGATGATAATCAAGCCATTGTTCGTGCGGGACTTGGTTATGAGAAATTTTCAGATGCAGCACCGGTTTCAAGTTTTATGTTTGATCTTGAAGATGAGACCGTGGGACATGTTTTACGCACCGGAAAACCACTGATGTTAGATAATACAAACCAGGATGCTCGCTGGGTAACTACACCGATCAGTGGGCATGTCAATTCTTGGTTGGGCGTACCGCTGCTTGCACGAGATCAAACGATTGGTTTGTTGAGTTTAGACCGCGTCTCAGAGCAGGGTTTTAGCGATCAGGAAATTGAAGTGGCGCAAATATTTGCCCTCCACAGCGCTGCCGCCATTGACAATGCTCGTCTTTTCGAGGCTGTAGAGACCCGCGCTGCAGAGTTAGAAACCGAGCGCCGCTATTTGGGCATGCTTTATGACATCAGTAAGTCAATCGTGCTTAGTACTGATCCTCATCATATTTTGCAGCAAGCGGTGAAATTGATCTGCCAGGTATTAAGCGGCACCAGCGGCGTTGCCCTAATTTACGATTTGGATACTGAATTACTAAACCCTGTCGCAATTTATGATAGTAGGACCGGCTATATTACAGATAAAGGGCCAGGGCTGGCTCTGGGAGAAGGTTTAGCTGGATGGGTGGCGAAAGAAAGCCAATCAGTTAATATCCCAGATGTGCGTGCGGACAAACGCTGGTCTTTTATGCCTGAAACAGACCAGGGTATACACTCGGCGATTTGTGCGCCAATTCTTGATGGTCAAAACGTCATCGGCACACTTTCTGTTCAACACACCCAGGCCAACGCCTTTAACAGTGATCACCTTTCCATCTTAGAAGCTATTTGCCTGCAGGTTGCGATTGCTTTTCACAATGCCAAACGCTACCAAGCCATCGACCATCTTGTTGATCGTTTAGGCTCGCAGCAATATCGCCTGGAAAGTCTAATTAAAGAACTTCCAGTTGGTGTGATCCTGCTTTCAAGATTACATAACTTGATCACTGCCAATGCTCTGGGTCATGAGTATATTGCGGAATTAGCTGATGTCGCAGAAGATGATCAGATCATATCTCTGGGGCAATATCCAATATTAGAACTTCTCAGCCTGCAAGATGGGGATTCCCCGGTAGAAATCTCAACAGCCGACGAGCCAGGTCGACAATTTGAAGTCCATGCTCGTTTGATTCACGCAGATCAAACCAATGAATGGCTGCTTACAATTCGCGAAGTAACAGAAGAACGAAAAATCCAAGAACGTGTTCAAATGCAAGACCGTTTAGCCACCGTGGGTCAGCTGGCGGCTGGCATTGCTCATGACTTCAACAATATCATGGCTGCGATTGTGGTTTATGCTGATTTACTGAAAATGGATTCAGGATTATCGCTTGACAGTGAGGAACGTATTACCATTATCCAAGACCAGGTTCAGCGCGCATCTAGTTTAATTCGCCAGATCTTGGATTTCAGCCGCCGCTCAGTGATGGAAAATGTTCCCCTGAACTTGCTGCCCTTCTTAAAAGAGTTTGAAAAACTGCTCCGCCGCATGCTGCCGGAAACGATCACCACCCGACTGATCTACAACGCGGAAAGGTATATGGTTTCTGCGGACCTCACTCGCCTGCAGCAGGTACTGATGAATTTAGCCGTTAATGCCCGAGACGCTATGATTGATGGGGGGACGTTGGAGTTCGAGTTAGATACTTTAACGCTGTCTGATGGGGAATCGCACCCTCAAGGACATCTGAATCCCGGAAAATGGGTACGCCTCTCAATCACGGATACTGGTGTGGGTATTACACCGGAAGACCAGCCCCATGTTTTTGAACCGTTTTTTACGACCAAAGATGTTGGTAAGGGTACGGGATTGGGATTGGCCCAGGTTTATGGCATCATCAAACAGCATGACGGTTATATTTATGTTGAGAGTCATCCGGACCAGGGCACAACCTTCAATATTTATTTGCCCGAACTGATCGAAGATCAGATCAGCAAAGGTAAACAAGAAGAAAGTCTTGATTTATCGGGAGATGGGAAAAAAGTTATTCTGGCGGAAGATGATGCTGCCACTCGCGCTGCTGTCCAGGACCTTTTAGAAGCGCATCAATTTGAAGTTCTAGCTGTTTCAAATGGAACTGAAACGCTAAGAATCCTGGAAAGAAATACCGAGAAGATAGCTTTAATTGTTAGTGATATTGTCATGCCAGAAATGGGCGGCGTTGAACTTAGTAAAATTGTCGCTGCTCGCTGGCCAGATATCAAGATTCTTTTCATCACTGGGCACCCCCTTGAAGATGAGGATCAAACGTTTTTGTCAACCGGTCAATTTGCATGGATTAAGAAACCCTTCTCGGTTCAAACATTGAGCCATGAGATTCAGAAATTATTAGGGGTTGATCGCTAGTCTATAGAAAGTTCACTGATGATCTGT
>JBDLJO010000067.1:0-11649 GCA_039714275.1 Chloroflexota bacterium
ACGACAATATCGGTAATCTTCTCAGTATCGATCAAGGCTAGCAGCTTTGTGCTATCACCAAGCACTTGATAACCTTCAATCTCTTCACCATCTTTTTCAGGGTCATCATCAATCAAACCAATCAATTCAAAAGGTTTAGGGGTTAAATCATTGATCACCCGCAAAATCGTTTTTCCAGATTCCCCGGCACCCACTAAAAGAACCCGGCGCATAAATTGAGAGGTTGTGAATATTTGGATGTATAAAAGTCTCCAGACCAGGGTCATGATAGAAACCATGCCTAAAAAGGTTGCCACCCCGCGACGCGGCAAAGGGCTGTTGGCCGCAAAATAAACCACCAAATAAAGCATAAATCCTATGCTGGTGGCAGCGATGACGCCTCGCACAACATGTTTTCGATTGGCAGCCCTATGAGGATCATAAAGCTCAACCATCAACAATAACCAGACCAGAGGAAGAACATAAAACCAGGATTCAACCCGCTCCTGTAAAAAAGCCAGACTGAAGCCCAGCCATTCACCATTCGAAGCCCACACATAAAGTGCTGCAAAAAGTGCCGCGACGGCAACCAGAAAATCGCTGACCAGGAGGAACGCACGCCGCTCTCGCAGCCCCAAACGCCATAGATGAGAATATGTATTAATACTCATAAGTTTTATTTTCGTGATAAAACATATTTTAATAAACTGTAGATAAAGGCGGTTCCCCATGAGAAGTGCATCACAGCTATCGCCGCCGGCACAGTTAAAATCAAAGCAGAATCTTGATGTTCTCGGGCGGCGTTGATACCGGCAAAAACAATTAAGATCCCGCTGTACAATAATGCCGCCAGCGCTAAAAGCCAGCGCGCCCAACTGAACCAAATCGATAGTGATCCCAGCACAACCCATCCGAGCACAAAAGCTCCCGAAAGCTGCCGCCAGCGAAAAGAGTCTGGATAACGCAGCAGCATCCGTAATTTCCAATAGCCATAGCGCCAATACTGATGGGCCAAAGCACGCAGGTTGGACCGTGCAAAATAGGCTATTTGAATAGCAGGGTCCATCCAAATGGTCCCACCCGCTTTTCGAACCCGGACGTTAAATTCATAGTCCTCATTCGAGAGCAGTGTTTCATCGAACATCCCAATCCGCTCGATCAGGTCCCGTGAAAAAGCGCCAAATGGCACCGTATCCACAACCTGCGCCTGTCCACCGACTCGATAGCGCGCATCGCCAACCCCAAGAGGATGCGCAGCAGCAATGGCAATCGCCTTTGCCATGCTCCCACCACTACCTGGACGTATTTTCCATACGCCGCCAACATTGTCGCCCAATCCAGCATCCAGGGCATTCACCGAGCGCTCGATATAATCTGGTTGGGGCACCGAATGGGCATCCATGCGCACATAGAACTCTCCAGTTGCAGCTTTGATGGCATAGTTAAGCGCCGCGGGGATGGTACCTTTAGGATTATCGATCACCCGAACGACGAAATCGGGATTTTGGTGCACAAATCCGGCTATCACCTCTCGGGTGCGATCTGTGGAGATGCCATCAGCAATGATGACTTCCATTTCATGGCGGGGAAATGTTTGGGAATAAAGCGCATCCAGTAAAAACTGGATCGTGCTTTCTTCATTATAGCAGGGAATGATTACGGAAACTTTAGGCATCAATAAGTTAGCTTTTACGGCGCCTGATTCAATTTTTTCTCGTCGCCGCGGGCGAGGGCAGTTTTACCACAAAAACACTCCCCTGTCCCGTTTGGGTGATCACAGAAATTTCTCCATCATGAGCTAGAATAATTTCCCTGGCAATCGCTAATCCCAGCCCCACGCCGCGCCGTTTCCCCCCGGGACGTGATTTGTCTACTTGATAAAAACGCTCAAAGATGCGCGCCGCTTCATCATCCGGTAAACCCGGTCCGGTGTCCGCAATAGAAACCAGAATCTGGTCATCCTGCATTTCAGCGCTGACCTTGATATCCCCATCCGGGGGCGTGTGCTGAATGGCGTTATCCAATAAATTGATAAAAACCTGAGCCAGGCGGTCGGCGTCTCCAATCAACTCTGGAAGTTCATCTGCCGAAAAATGCAGTTCAACCTGAGCGCTGGCGGCTTGTGGCGAGAGTTTGCCTACCACACCGCTCAATACAGCTCGCAGATCGAGGGTATCTCGCTGAAAGTTGATCGTACCGGCATCCAAACGAGCTAATTCCAACAAATCGAGTACCATGCGGTTCATGCGTTCAGTTTCATCCAGGATAATGCGCGCCACACCATGATGGGCATCCGGGCTGTCGGCCGTGCCGTCCAGTATGGCCTGTGAAAAACCCTGGATAGAGGTCAGCGGCGTTTTCAATTCATGGGAGACATTGGCGATAAAATCACGCTGCGATTGCTGACTGGCCCGCACCTGCGCGGTCATCTCGTTGAAGGCGTTTCCCAGCTCCTGAACTTCTTGAGGCCCTTCGAGCGGGATGGCGCGATACTGCCCCCCAGCCACATCACGAGCCGCGCCGGCCATGCGCTGCAGCGGCGCCGAAACCCAACGCGCGATCCAGATGGCCAGAATCAGTGCCAGGGCAAAAGCCGCCAATGCGCTCTGCCGCAAAGGGGAAAGGATATCATCGCTCCGTGTGCGCAGCGCAGCAAAAAATGTAATTTTGGGTCGCGGCGTCGCCAGCACCAACCGGTATTGATGATTCAGCGAACGGCTCAGATACAGCCACTCACCCTCATTTGCATCACGCGTTATTTTTACAGCCGGATTAAGTTCATCCCCCAAACCAGCCGGTCTGCGCAGAATTAATGCCGGTCGAGAATCAGATTGCGAATCAACCAATATTTCTCCACCGGTGCCCAAAATGATCACCCGCACGCTGTAGCTTTGATCAAGGCGCTGGGCGAGTCCACGAAAATCAATATCTGGTTCATCCGGCAGTGCTACCGCACGACGGGCAATCGCCTCCGAAACAAACTGCAAGCGCAGACGGGCCTGGGCAGTTTGTGATGGGTTGCGCGCCAGATAAGCCAACGTCACCACAGCCACCACTAAAAGAGCCACCCCAATCACCAGGAAATAAGTCAACAATAAACGTGAACGCAGCGAACGAAACATAGGGGTTTTATGTCAGAACCAATTTATAACCAACGCCGGTCACGGTTTCAATACGCACCTGACTGCCGGCTAATTTTTTGCGCAGATGCCCGATATGCACATCTACCGTGCGGGTTTGCCCAGGGTAATCATAACCCCAGGCCAACTGCAGCAGCTTTTCGCGGTTCAGCACCAAACCCTTATGCTCGATCAGGGTCAGCAGCAGTTCAAATTCCTGAGTGCGAATATTTATGCGCTCGCCATCTACTGTAACTTCCCGGCTGCCAGGGTCGATGGATAAATCACCGATATGGTGAGGGGGGTCAGGGCTTGAATCGCTGCGCCCGCCCCGACGTAATATCGCCTTCACCCGAGCAACCAGCTCACGAGGATTAAAGGGCTTGGTCAGGTAATCATCTGCACCCATCTCTAGCCCTAAAATCTTATCTATATCCTCATCCCGTGCGGTCAGCATCAAGATATCAACCGGATTGTCTTCAGATCGCAGCTGACGGCAAACCTCCAGGCCGTCCATTTCGGGCAGCATAATATCCAACACCATCAAAGCGGGGCTGTGCTGAGCTACCGCTTCGAGGGCTGCCCGACCATCACCAACCGCTTCAATGCGGTAGCCCTCTCGCTCCAGATACATGCGCGCCAGTTGGATGATATTCGGTTCGTCATCAACCAGCAGAATCAGTTCACCTGTCATGGTGAAACTCTATCCATATCAGCCGCCTAAATTTACGGTATTAAGGCAACTGCCTCAATTTCTACCGCGGCATCTTTGGGAAGCCGGGCAACCTCGACGGCTGAGCGGGCCGGAAAATTCTCGGTAAAAAATTCTGCATAGACAGCATTCATGTCGCCAAAATCATTCATATCACGCAGAAAAACAGTGGTTTTTACAACATCATCCAGTGAGCACCCGGCGGCGTCCAAAACCGCTTTGAGGTTTTTCAGCGCCTGACGGGTTTCGGGTACCACACCGCCGCTGACAAAATCACCTGCCAATGGGTCAATACCCAACTGCCCGGCAGTATATACAAAACCCCCAGCGCGCACACCTGCTGAATACGGACCAATAGCTTTTGGAGCATCCTTTGCAATCACGATTTCTTTTTTCATCATATGCCTCATTATGTTTGTTAGATAGTTAGTTAGTGAAAGAATTGGAATCAACACCCCCATTGTACCGGAGAGAGCCTATGTTGGTCAAAGGGAGATCATTGGTTGATCTGTCCAACAAAACAGGCCCCGATAAGATTTACCGAGGCCTGCCACAAATAGATCAAATTGGTTGAGTATCTAGATGAATACGATTTGAGCGCCTTCGGTCATATCCATAAAGTCGCCGGCGGTGACAATATCCTGCACCCCTTCGACATAATCATCCATCGTTTGCCCGAACATATCGGCGGACATTTTGCAGGCATAAAGATCAGCACCGCCATCAACGAGCATTTCAAGATATTCATCCACTGGCGGCGCATGAACTTCAGCAATTTTCTTCTTCATGAACCAGGAAGTGAAGGCTGTCATCCCCGGAAGGATACTCAAGAAATTGGGAATACCCAGGTTGCCGGTAGGCAATCCCATCAAGCTCATCTTCATACTGGTTTTCGTGATCGGTGATAATTCCAGATGGTTTTGGCGCTTCTTATTGATGATATCCATCCCCCAGAAAGTGAAGAAAATGGTCACATCAATGCCATTTCCCAACGCGGCCCAGCCCATCACCAACGCAGGATAAGCCATATCCAGATCACCCTTGGAGCAAATAAACGCGATTTTGCGATTTTCGTCAGACATAGTTCATAATCTCCTTTTGTGAGAAACCTACAAAATAAAAAACCTAGACGCAGCCTTCCGGTTTACCCAGGCCGGCAATCAGGGCAACTTTCTTGGCAGGTCCTTTGGGGAAAAGTTTGAAGAGGTCCTTAGTGGGAACATCTGCACCTTTGGTGATTTGGCGAAGCGTGGGCGCGGCGCCTGAATCTTCGGCATTGGCACGACTGAAATCGATCACTTTCCAGTGCTCATCGGTCAAGGCAGCGATACCTGCTTCCTGGGCGATCTCAAGGGCCAGTTCTTTGGTCCAATCTGCAGGATTGGCCAGGAAACCTTCTTCATTACGGGCTACATTTTCTAAAGCGGACATTTTGAACTCCTTAATTTAGTTCTTTATAAATTGATTTATGATTCGGATTGATCATCTAACGCTTTGAGCAAATTGATTAGCCGGGCCATGCCCCTGCGAACCTTTGGATTACCCAGTTCGCGCATCAGACCCCAGGTAGACACCTTTTCAGCCTGAGGGATTTCTTCCTGCATCGCACCAACCGCGTTGTTAGCCAGCGCCATGATCTCAGGTTGGGTCATACTGCGCACTGTATTCAAAATCGTAACGATATTGTCGCCCAAGGCCTGGACATCTTCATCGCTGAACTCAGTCACGATACGCTCGGCGATCTTCCAACCTTCCTGAGCAAAAGAAAAATAACCCTGGTGCTCTAATTGGTCTAATTTCTCAACAACAGTTGAAAAAACTTGCTTCCCGAGCAACTCGGTTTCATCGGCTATGCCCATCAAAGCTTCCATGCGGTCCATCAGGGTTTCGATTAAGTGCGTGTTGCGCAAGACACGTTTCAGGATATAAAACAGGTCTTCAAGTTCAAAATCGTTGCCGATTTCCGCCAATTCATCAATGCTGATCTTGATCATGTGATTGGCTATTGGAATCACATCTTGTTTTAGCTCATCAAATTCTCGCTGGCGGCGCTGCTGGATTTGAGCATGCTCCGTTAAGGAGGCCACTTGCGCCGTAAGTAGATCAACTTTCTCGTGCAGCAGGACTAAGTCATTCGACATGATTTGCTCCTTAGGCCCACTTACCAGCCATACTCATCTGGGATTCAAAGGGCAGTTCGCCGCCTTTGAGCAGAATATTCCAGTAAATCCAGCGGAAGGTCATTTTTCCCCAATGATTGGCTGGCGATTCCTTCAACAACGAGAAGGGGCCAAACCCCGGCAACGGGTACTTACCCGGCAGCGGTTCGACATCATAATTGAAATCGATCAGAATACCTTTTTCAAAGCCCGATTCGATATAACAGTTAGCATGACCGTCAAAAGAAGGTAAGGGCTTCAGGCCTTCCATATGACGCAGCATATTCTCAATCAGCACGTCCAGCATAAAGTGCGCTACGGATCCAGCCTTGGAGGTGGGCGCATTGCCGGCATCCCCAATCACCCAAACATTCTCCCATTTATCGGACTGCAAGGTATGTTTGTCGATCGGTACAAAATTAAGTTCATCCCCCATGCCTGATTTGCCAATCACCTCAGCGCCCATATTGGTTGGAATGGTGATCAGCAGATCATACGGGATTTCGCGCTCGTCCCAGGAACTGATGACCTGTTTCTCGGCATCCACGCTGCCGATATTAAATTCCGGTTCCAGGAAGATATTCTTCTTTTCAAGCATATTCCCGAGAACGCCGGCCGCGCGCGGTTTGGTGAACGCGCTGTCCAGCGGGGTTGAAAAGATAATTTCGACATCATCCCGAATGCCGCGCTGGTGGAAAAACCAATCCGCCAGGAATACAAATTCCAGGGGCGCCACCGGGCACTTGATCGGCATTTCGGAGATATTCAGCACCATACGCCCACCCTTCCAGAATTTCAGGAACTTGCTCAAAGCAGTCGCGCCTTCGATGGTATAAAAATCGAAAATATTCTTATGCCAGCCGTCCTCTTTCAAGCCCTCCGTTTCTTCGGGGTGGATTTGGGTACCGGTGGCAATCACAAGATAATCATATTTAATCACTCGCTTATCCACCGTCAGCAATACACGGTTTTTATCCGGCTCAATTAGTTCGATATCAGAGGTAATATATTCAACACTGCGGGGGATGAAATCGCGCTTCGGCTTGACGACATCATCGGGTCCATAAATGCCAAAGGGGATAAAAAGAAAACCGGGCTGATAATAATGCGTTTCAAAGCGGTCGACGATCACGATGCGCCATTCATTCATATCGAGGTTCTCGACCATTTTATTGGCCACCATCGTACCGCCGGTACCGGCGCCAAGAATTAACATTGTTTTCATAAAAAAAGCTCCTACGTTGTTCGTGTTTTTATGGTGATTCGTTATCCTGAGCGGATTGAGCCAAAGCGCCCTGGCTCTGCAAACTGCTTGCCAGGACGGCGCGCAGTAGATCCAGCGCTTCAATCACCCGCGCGTCAGACAAAAAATAATATACGGCCTGGCCCTCTCGTTTAGAAATCACCATGCCGCGCTCGCGCAAGATTTTTAGATGCCGTGAAACTGTGGGCTGCGGTAAATCCAGCGCGGAAGATAATTCTGTTACGTTATAGGGACGCTCTTTTAAGGTATAGAGCATCAGAATCCGATTTGGGTCTGCTAACCCACTGCAAACCTGGGCATGTAATTGATTGATCTCAGCTCGAAGTGTCGTCATCCTGGACATCCTCTCTCAAATTCTCACCTATGAGTATATTCGCTTATGTACATATTTCTGTTGTGAAGAATATAACAGCCGGCTCAAAGCGCCCATAGTGACAGCAATCACAAGAACCACATGATAAATGTAACAGGACATAATATATCAATTATATGTTATTACACCATGAGCATAACTATAAAGATAGATGAGAGGGATATTTTCGTGGACATACCCCTTCCCGCCCTAAGATCGCGCTCAGCTAAACAAACTGGCTCACCCCTCCGGGTCGTTGCGAGGATGCACGAGGAATCCCTATTACGATGGCTTGAAAACAAACTTACTCTTACGCTCTGTATGCAGCATTCATCATGCTGCGTTATCATCATTTTGTGCTATAATCCCCAAAAAGTTGAACCGAGGATTTCGTTTAGCAAAGATGATTGGTAAAATGACCTGCAAGATCAATGCTGATAATAATAATAATGCTAATGCCACCGATAATTTGGTTTGTCGGGCGGTGGTTCGCAGGTTGGAAATTCTCTAAACTCGAGATTTGCAAATCGATCGCCCGATGCCGTTACGAGCAGCGGGCTTTTTTTTTGGAATGCATTATTGATAAATAGTTTTTCACGGAGGCAGCCATGCATAAAACGCACACCTGTGGCGAAATTAATACAGGCCTCGCCGCACAAGAAGTTATCTTAGCCGGGTGGGTTCACCGCCGGCGCGATCACGGTGGGGTGACGTTCATCGATCTGCGCGACCGCTTTGGTCTGGTACAGATCGTCACCAATTCGGAACAGCACCCCGAGGCGCATAAAGCCCTCGAGCCTGTGCGCAATGAATGGGTCATCCAAATCACCGGACTCGTTCGGGTGCGCCCCGAAGGCATGATCAACCCCGACCTGCCCAATGGGGATATCGAAGTCGATGTCCATCAGGTAAAAGTGCTCAACCCGGCCAAGACGCCTCCCATCTATATCAATAAAGAAAGCGATGTCGATGAGCAAATTCGCCTGCGCTACCGCTATCTTGATCTACGCCGCGAGCAGATGAGCCGCAACTTGATGCTGCGCCATCAGGTGGTTAAATTCATTCGCGATTATCTGGACTCGCATGCCTTTATGGAAGTGGAAACGCCGATCCTCTTCAAATCATCGCCGGAGGGCGCCCGCGATTTTCTGGTGCCTTCTCGCGTCCATCCCGGTGAATTTTATGCACTGCCCCAATCCCCGCAGCAGCTCAAACAGCTCTTAATGGTTGGTGGAATCGAGCGCTACTTCCAAATTGCGCGCTGCTTCCGTGATGAAGATCAGCGCGGCGACCGGCAGCCCGAGTTTACCCAGCTTGATCTGGAAATGTCTTTCGCCGACCGCGAAGATATCATGAAATTAGCCGAGGACCTGTTCACCAAAATGGTGGCCAAACTTGTTCCTGAGAAAAAACTGCTGGCGTCTCCCTGGCCGCGCTTCTCCTATGACGAGGTGATGACCCGCTTTGGCAAGGACAATCCTGACATCCGCTTTGGGCTGGAGCTGGAAGACATTACCGGTATCGTCACCGACTGCGGTTTCAAGGTATTCGACAGTGTCATCGCCGGCGGTGGGCACGTGCGCGGCATCAATGCCCGCGGCCTGGGCGATTACAGCCGAAAACAAATTGACCAGCTCACTGAATACACCAAACAATACGGTGCCAAAGGCTTAGCTTACATCGCCTTAACTTCTGACGGGCAGCAGCGCTCCTCCTTTGCCAAATTCCTACCCCCAGAAACTATCACCACCATCGTGGAAAAAATGTCTGCTCAACCCGGCGATTTGCTGCTCTTTGTGGCCGCCGATCCGGCTGTGGTCTTCGAAAGTTTGGGGCGCCTGCGCGAGCACCTGGGAGATATCTTGGAGCTGCGCGATCCTGATCAGTTGGCATTCTGCTGGGTGACGGGTTTCCCCCTGGTAATGTGGAACGAAGATGAAGCCCGTTGGGATCCCAGCCATCACCTTTTCACCTCCCCGATGCCCGAGGATATCCCCCTCCTGGAAACGGACCCCGGGGCGATGCGCGGTCAGCAGTATGATATGATTTTGAACGGCTATGAGGTCGGAGGCGGGTCAATACGTATCCACGAGCGCGAGCTGCAAACCAAGATCTTTGCCCTGATCGGACTCGATCCGGATGTTGCCCAGGAGCGTTTTGGGCACATGCTGGAAGCCTTCGAATACGGCACCCCTCCCCACGGCGGGATCGCCCCCGGTATCGACCGCATCTGCATGGTCCTGGCCGGCGAGCCCAATATCCGTGAGGTGATCGCTTTCCCCAAAAATCAAAATGCACGTGATGTGATGGGCGACGCCCCCTCACCCGTAGAGCAGAATCAGCTTGAAGAACTGCATATCAAACTAGGACAAGAGCCGCAGGCATAACCTGTCAGGAGAACATGATGACAACCATTATTCGGGTAGAAAATATTGGCGAATTCGCTGATCAAGAGATCAAAGTTCGGGGCTGGATCTACAACCGCACCCGTAAAGGCAAGCTGGTTTTCCTGCGCGTGCGGGATGGTTCGGGCTTTGTGCAGTGTGTGGCTTTTAAAAACGATCTGCCGGAGGAGCTATTCGAGGAGATCGCCCATATCCCGCAAGAATCCTCGGTCATTATCAGCGGTGTTGTACGCGCCGATTCACGCGCCCCCGGCATCCCGGGCGGCTATGAGATCGGCATCACCGATCTGGAGATCATCCAGGCCGCCGATGCGGAATACCCGATGGCGCTCAAAGAGCACGGCACCGATTTCGCCCTCGAGAACCGCCACCTCTGGATTCGGATGCAGAGTCAGTGGGCCACCCTGCGGGTGCGCGCCACCGTGATCAGCGCGATCCGTGAGTGGCTGGATGATAACGGCTATATCAATATGGATACCCCCATCCTGACACCCGCCGCCGCCGAGGGCACAACCACACTTTTCGGCACCCCCTATTTTGATGAGGGCATCGCCTATTTAGCGCAAACCGGTCAGCTGTATAACGAGGCCAATATTTTCGCCTTTGGCAAGGTCTACTGCTTTGGCCCCACTTTCCGGGCGGAGAAATCCAAGACCCGCCGTCACCTAACCGAATTCTGGATGGTGGAGCCCGAGATCGCTTTTTGCGACCTGGATGAGCTGATGGAAATTGAGGAGCAGTTTGTGAGCCATATCGTCCAGCGGGTGCTTGAAGAACGCGCCGAGGAACTGGCTGCGCTCGAACGCGACACCACCCTGCTTGAAAAAGTCAAACCGCCCTTCCCGCGCATTTCTTATGATGAAGCGGTTGACCTTTTGGCCAAGCTGTATGCCGAGGAAGATGACCCTGAAAATAAAGCTTTGCTCGAATTTGAGTGGGGCAATGACTTTGGAGCACCGCACGAAACAGCCATTACCCAGCATTTTGATAAACCGGTCTTTGTCTATGGCTACCCAACCCAGGTAAAAGCCTTCTATATGGAGCCCTGGCCTGGACGCCCGGAGATTTGCAAGAGTGTCGATCTGCTGGCCCCCGAGGGGTACGGCGAGATCATCGGCGGCAGTGAGCGCATTTCTGATCCGGAGCTATTACTGCAGCGCATTGACGATCATGACCTGCCCAAAGAGGCTTATCAGTGGTATATCGATCTGCGAAAATTTGGCAGCGTCCCCCACAGCGGCTTTGGTCTTGGCGTGGAGCGCACGGTGACCTGGATTTGCGGCATTCACCATATTCGGGAGACGATTTCCTTCCCGCGATCGATCAATCGCGTATATCCATAATATATTAATATTACCTACCCACGGGAATTATTTCATGGTATAAGATGGATACCCTGCTGTGCGCGTGATGCAGCACATGCGTTTTGAGCCAACACCTTAGTTTTAGCGGCCCTTATTTCGATAGCTACACGATAGGCTTAGGCCAAGGTGAATCTAGCGATGCGGGCCTATACCTGTGAAAACAGGTTCAAAACTTAGCTGCACACGGTATGGCGGGGTTGTGTTTAATAGAGCAGAGACAGTTCAATACGGACTGTCTCTTTTTTTATCAAAACCCGCCGAAAATGGACAAGGACCCTAAAAACTTGTCCTGACG
>JBDLJO010000068.1:0-11577 GCA_039714275.1 Chloroflexota bacterium
GATGGTTGACCTGCTTACGGGAGAAGTTCAGACACAGGTTGCAGAATACAATCAACAAATCTCGCGTGGTGAGGATGTCATTTCGCGTATCATTGTGGCTGGTAAGGAGGGTGGGGGTGAAAAAATGCGTCGCCTGGTCGTTGATACGATTAACGACTTAATGATTCGAGCCTGTAAACGTCTCAATGCCAATCCAAATGAGATTCTCAAGGTGACCATTGCCGGCAACAGCACAATGATGCACCTGTTCTTAAATATCCCTGCCTCAAGCATTCGCCTTTCACCGTTTGTTACAACGGTTAATCATATCCCCACATTAACAGCGAACGATGTTGGATTATTTACCCATCCTCAGGCTGTTGTCGATTGTTTGCCCGGAGTAGCTAGCTATGTCGGCGCCGATATCAGCGCTGGTGTGCTCTCCTCGGGCATGGCGGATTCTGAAGACGTGGTTCTCTTTTTGGATGTAGGTACCAATGGAGAGACCGTGCTAGGCTCAAAGGATTGGCTGGTGACTTGCGCATGCTCAGCAGGTCCTGCTTTTGAGGGATCTGGTGTACTTCATGGAATGCGGGCCACCAAGGGTGCCATCGAAGAAGTTTGGGTAAACGACGAAACCCACGAGCCCACGTTTCGAGTTATTGGCGCCACGAAGCCACGGGGATTGTGTGGCAGCGGTTTGATCTCTCTCTTAGCTGAGATGTTCTTGACAGGTGTCATCGACAAGAGTGGTAGAGTTAATACCAAGCTGGCCACATCTCGCACGCGGGATGGTGACCACGGTGGGGAGTATGTCATTGCCTGGGCTTCCGAAACTGAAAGTGGAGAAGATATCGTCATTACCAATGTTGATATTGATAATCTGCTGCGGGCTAAAGCTGCTATCTATGCTGGATTTGCTGTATTGGCCGAAAATGTGGGCGTTACTTTAGATATGGCTGAGCAAATCTTGATTGGTGGCTCCTTTGGTAAATATATTAACGTAGAAAAAGCCATCGAAATTGGATTGCTGCCTGATCTGCCCTGGGATCGTTTCCAATTCTTGGGCAATACATCGGTGATGGGTTCATACTTAGCACTTATCGACCACAAAGATCGGATTCGAATCACGGAGATTGCTGCCCGTATGACCTATGTTGAGCTCTCGGCTGATAACACATTTTATGATGCATTTATGTCAGCTTTGTTCTTGCCGCACACGGACATGTCGTTGTTCCCATCGGTGAAGGTTTCAAAAGAAAACGAATAACATCGAAAGATTCTCACGAATCTTCTTGCTCGGCGTAATACTGACTCAACAAGACAGCCGGGTTCAATTAGGAAGCAAAGTATTGCCAAATTAAGGAGAAAAGAGGAGTTTTTATGTATATTATCGGCGAAAATATCCATATTATTGCAGATGACGTAAAAAAAGGTATCAAAGAGCGCGATGAAAAATTTTTCCAAGAGCTGGCTGTAAAACAAGTAGAAGCCGGTGCAGATGCCATTGATCTCAATCTTGGCCGTCGTAAACACGATTGGGAAGAAATTTTTCCCTGGATGGTAAAAGCAGTTGAGGCCGTCGTTGATGTGCCCCTTAGTCTCGATAGTACCAACATAGATGGCATTGAAGCGGGCCTTAAAGTCATTACCAAAGCACAACCAATTATTAACTCTACCTCAGCTGTGGAAGGACGTCTCCACCGTGTCCCGCTGGTGGCCAAACAATATAACGCTCGCCTGATCGCCCTGACGATGGAGAAGAGCGGTATCCCTGTCGGTGCTGATGAGCGTGTTAATATTGCATTGGAGAAATTGATCCCGCGGGCCTTGGAAATTGATTTTCCCATTACAGATTTGATCATTGACCCGCTGGTACTGACGGTCTCTGGCTGCCAGGAATATGCACCTGAATTGATGGAAACCATCCGTACACTGCAGTTTGCTTGGGATCCGCCGCCGCCAATCTCAGTAGGTCTTTCTAATGTTTCCAATGCTGTGCCAGAAGAGAATCGTCCTCTCATCAACCGTGTTTACTGTGTTATGTTGATGGCTGTTGGCATGCAAATGATGATTGCTGACCCCTTCGATAATGAACTTAAGGAAACAGTCCGCATTATTGAAGAACGTGATCAAAGCACAGCTTTGGGCAAGCTTTACCTGAAAATTCATGATCACATTGCTGCAATGGAAGAATTAGATGTAGACGATGTGGATATGAGTGACCCAGACCAGGTTGCTGTATGGAAGACTTCCCAAATTTTGCTCAATAAAGTTATCTACGCTGATTCATATTTGGACAATTAGTTTGTCAGCGCAGCAATAAAATAAAGATAAGAATACGGCTTCCAACTGAAGCCGTATTCTTTTTTAAGATCGGCTAAATTAGTGGGGGTGATAAAAATTAAAGGGATAGCAATAATCCCAACTGCACTCGTGATAGAATTCACATATCGTGGTGATAGAAAACACTTTTTGTTGATGCTTTCTTGGGTTATCCTATGACTGCAAATGTCAGACAACTAATCTGGAAAAGGAGATCATAATGCTATGAGCGAATTACGTATTGATGCCCTGCTCCCCGGAGAAATGGCCCGGCGTGCCGAATATATTGGTGTGCGTAAGGCCGAAGTTCCCACGCTCAAAATGTTTGCTTTAGCCCTGTTGGCAGGAGCATTCATTGCTTTGGGGGCCGTCTTTGCCACTACGGTTGCAACTGGTGCGGCGGGAGTACTATCTTATGGTGTTACTAAATTATTAGTGGGTTTTGTTTTTTGTCTGGGACTGGTCTTGGTTATTGTTGGGGGTGCGGAACTATTTACCGGCAATAACCTGATTGTCATGGCCTGGGCCAGTGGTAAAGTGACCACAAAATCACTGCTGCGCAATTGGGTTATCGTGTATTTGGGTAATTTTGTCGGTGCTTTATTTACCGCTGTTTTGGTTGGCTTAAGTCGCCAATATACTTTTGACGGGGGTGCTGTTGGTGTAACTGCTTTAAGCATTGCCAACGCAAAGATTGGCTTGGGGTTTGGTCAAGCTGTTGCTTTGGGAGTTTTGTGCAATGCCTTGGTGTGCTTGGCCGTATGGATGTCTTTTAGCGCCCGAAGCACGGTCGATAAAATTGCAGTCATTGTTTTTCCCATCACGGCCTTTGTAGCAGCCGGATTTGAGCACAGTGTTGCTAATATGTACTTCATCCCCATCGGCTTGCTGATCAAACAATTAGATCCAGGGTTTATTGCTAATGTTGGCTTGGACCTATCGGGATTAACTTGGAGTGCCTTTTTTATCAACAATTTGCTGCCCGTTACCATTGGCAATATCATTGGCGGTTCGGTTTTTGTGGCTGCAATTTATTGGTCGATATTTTTACGCAGTTCTGATCGTTAATGGATCTCAACAAGGAGATATTATGATGAAAGCATACGTATTGATTAACGCTGTCACTGGTGAAGTTCGAGATGTTGTTCGCCAACTAAGGCGTGTGGAGAAGGTTACTGAGGCCAATCTTACCTTTGGTCCTTATGATGCGGTTGCCATTGTGGAAGCAGATGATATCGATAAAGTCGGCATGATCGTTTACCAGGAGATTCAACCTATACCTGGTGTTATAGACACGCTCACTTGTCTGGTAGTTAATACCGACTAATTCTTTAATCTCCACTTTCTATTAGGTGCCAAGCCTATGTTTCAGGCTGCCCCTTCCAAGAGTCTTGGGCGGATAGGGTATTAGCATCATACAAAATAGTTACAAAAATAACCAGTTTCGATATAGTGAGACTGATATAATTCAGAGGGCCGTTGCCATCGCGACGGCTCTCTAAATTTATATCAAGCTAGGAGTTTGCATGGCAAAATCAAATTGGCTTTTAGGGGATTCTCCGGACCCTTTAGGCGGGCGTGTTAATGAAATTCGGCTTGAACTCCAGAGTAAAGATCCCAAAGTCTTAGCTCTCAATACAGGCACTATCTTTACTCCTGCAGGAAAAAATCAAGGTAGTTTCCAAATTTCCCTCTGGGGTCAAGAAGTGAAGATTGACTTCCCAGCCTTCACAGCTCGCTATGCTCAAACAGATGCTCCATTAAATAACTTTGACCTGACCATGCTGGCTTATTATTATCAGCTTGCCGATGGGACTCCTCAAACCGGACAGTGGATTGCTTTCACCGAACTTCCAGATGGCAAATTTTATACACAGGCTTTTCAAAATTACACCGGTCAGCAGTTGATCAAGTCCTTTGGAAATGATGATCAGGCTTTTTCCCAGGCCTCGCTTAAAGTTGGAGGTCGCCAGGAATTTTTTGCCAACGTATCCTATTCTTTTCAAGCCTTACCGCGCGTCGCCTTGATGGTGGCATGCTGGTTGGGAGATGATGATTTTCCGCCCTCTTATCGCGTCCTTTTTGATTCTACTGCTGGACGGCACTTATCAACCGACGGTTGCGCTATTTTAGGCAGCACATTAACTCGGCGGATCATCAAGGCGCGCGGAGCATGATTATGATCAAGCAAAAGGAGACCCCATGAAATTAGCTATTAGCGGTAAAGGCGGCGTAGGTAAGAGCACGCTTGCAGCATTGCTGGCACAGATTTTCGCAGATCAAGGTCGAGCCGTGTTGGCTGTGGATGCCGACCCTTCTCCTTGTTTAGCTGGTGCGCTGGGTTATCCTGATGAAAAACAGGCTCAGCTAAATCCAATTTCAGAGATGAATCAATTGATTGAAGAGCGTACTGGCGCTAAACCCGGCACAACGGGTGGTTTCTTCACTATCAACCCGCGTGTTGATGATATCCGTGACCGTTTTAGTGTCGAGCACCGCGGCGTACACTTGCTTGAAATGGGTTCGGTAGATATGGGTGGCTCGGGTTGTATTTGTCCCGAAGCGGCCATGCTGAAAACACTATTTACCCACCTGCTCTTCCGCGATGAAGATGTCCTTATTCTTGATATGTACGCCGGGGTTGAACACCTTGGTCGTGCCACTGTGGATTTTGTCGATGCCATGATTGTTGTAGTGGAGCCCACCCGCCGCAGCTTGGGCACCGCTCGTCAAATAAAAAAATTAGCCAATGACATTGGTCTTGACCGCTTATGGTTGGTAGGGAATAAAGTTCGTAATCAAGACGAGTCCTCGTTCCTGGAAAGAGAAACACCCGGGATTCCTGTTTTGGGATTCTTGCCTGCAGACCTACGAGTCCAGGAGGCCGACCGGTTGGGGATTCCCGTTTACGATCATGTACCGGAACTAAAAGACGCAGCTCAAAAAATGACTGAGAAATTAAATAATGGAGACTGATCAATGACGACAACGATTGCATTAGCAGGTAAAGGCGGGGTTGGGAAGACAACCATCGCAGGTATGGTTGCCAAGTATTTAGCCGAAACCCAATCGGGTGCAATTCTGGCTATTGATGCTGACCCAAGCAGCAATCTCAATATGGTTCTGGGCCTCGACCTGGATTGGACGGTCGGCGACATTCGTGAAGGTATGCTGGCTGATGTTCAAAAGTCCATTATGCAGGGTGGGGCTGCTATGGGCACCTTGAATGGTGGTGTTTCCAAGCATGAGTACCTTGATTTTGAAATCCGCTCATCCCTTTCTGAAGGCGATCGCTTTGATTTGATTGCTATGGGGCGCAGTGAAGGCCCCGGATGCTATTGTGCGGTCAACCATAATTTACGTGATGTCATCGATGCTATTAGCAAAAGCTACCGCTATGTGATTATCGATAATGAAGCTGGGATGGAACATCTTAGTCGTCGCACAACACGTGATGTCAATCATTTATTGGTCGTCAGCGACCCTACCCAGCGCGGCATCGTCGCTGCAGAGCGTATCGCTGCGCTGCGCACAGAACTTGATATTAACGTTGAGAATGCTTATTTTATTCTCAATCGCTTGCAGGGTGAAATGCCGCCTCCTTTACAGGAGCGTATTGATGCTATGGAAATTCCCTTTCTGGGTGCTGTTCCTGCCAATCAAGAACTGTCAAATTTCGAATTTAGTGGACGTCCATTAATCGAGTTGGGCAACGAGTCCCCGGTTTACCAGGCCGTTGCCAAAATGATGGAAAAAATTCTTTCGTGAAAATAAATGCGTTAATAGCCCAATTCCCTATTTCGCTTTCAATTCAAGAGAATTTAGCTGCCATCATAAAGATGCTCGACCAAAGCCAACCTGGTGATTGGGTGATTTTTCCAGAAGGCGCTGTTTCCGGTTATGACCTGGATTTATCCTTTTTGGATTCTACGGATCCCCAAGAGCTTACCGCTGCGCTGGATACCTTGCGGGCTCAAGCTCAGGAGCGTGGTATATATTTATGGGTCGGTGCCTGCACTCCGGAAGGTGAGATGTGGCGCAATCAGGCTTTTGGTTTCACCCCGCATGGAGAAGAATACCGCTACCAAAAGATTAATCTGGCACACCATGAACGCGGTGTCTTCATCCCCGGGGATAGGCTGCCCGTATTTTCACTGTCCCTGCCCGCTGGCACCATTAAAGTTGGTGTCCAGCTTTGTCGAGAGATTCGTTATCCCGAACAATGGGGCTGGTTAGCCCGTCAGGGCGCCCAGGTGATTCTCCATCTCAACAACGCCGTTGGTGATGATCATTATCAACCGGTCTGGCGTAGCCATTTGATTAGCCGTGCCGCAGAGACTCAGCGGTATGTCCTAAGCGTTAACAACGCCGCCGAAGAACAAATTTGCCCGACGATTGCCATTGCCCCTGACGGTCACGCTTTGGCTGAGATCATTTCGAGCCAGACCCAGGTTAGCCGCGTTGAGTTGGATCTTTCGCTGGTCTCAAATTGGTACATTGATCAAAGTCGCGCTGATGTTGTGACCATCGCTCCCCCGATGATATAATTGGTATTTCAGGGAATTATCGGGAAGAAAGATCCACCATATTCGTGATCATTCCCCAAAGTTAGGAAGAAATTACCCACTTATCCTGCAGCAAATACACTTTAAAGGAAAATAAAATGTCTAAACAATGGAAAACCCCGCCTGCAATGCAGATTGACCCCGAAAAGAAATACACCATTGCTATGGAAACCAGCAAAGGTACCATCAACATCGAGCTTTTCCCCGAATATGCCCCCAAGACAGTAAACAACTTTGTCTTTTTGGCTGGAGAAGAATACTATGATGGTGTTAGCTTTCACCGCGTGATTAGCAATTTCATGGTCCAAGGCGGCGATCCCACCGGCACCGGCCGCAGTGGTCCAGGCTATCAATTTGAAGATGAATTTGATGGCAATCCACTAAAACATGAAACCGGTGTCCTTTCCATGGCCAATGCCGGCCCGGCTACCAACGGCAGCCAATTTTTCATTACCCACGCGCCCCAACCGCACTTAAACGGTAAACACACAGTTTTTGGGAAAACCCAAGATATGGATGTGGTCAACGCCATTCGCCAGGGCGATGTCATGCTTAAAGTGACCGTATCCGAGGCATAGATGCGGTATTTCGTCATAGTCAATCCCATTTCCGGGCGAGGTGACGGAAAATCTTCAGTTCCGGTCATTGAGCATTGTTTCAATCAAGCCGGGCTCGATTATAAGATTGAACTCACAACGCACCCCTGGCACGCGGCCGATCTGGCACAGGGTGCCGTTGTTGATGGGTTTGATGTTGTTGCTTGTGCTGGCGGCGATGGTACGGTCAACGAGATTATCAATGGTTTGATGCAGGCAAAAAATGCCGGTCAGGGTCAGGCCGCCTTGGCGGTGCTTACCGTCGGGCGCGGCAATGATTTTGCTTTCAGTATGGGAATTCCTGCAGAATTAGAGGCGGCTTGTCAGGCTTTAATTAAAGATCAACGTCGCAGCATTGATATTGGTCTTGTTACTGGAGGATTATTTCCCGAAGGTCGCTACTTTGGAAACGGCGTTGGCATAGGCTTTGATGCCGTGGTTGGCTTTGAGGCCCTAAAAATGAAGTATTTACATGGGTTTGCTTCGTACATTGTCGCCGCTTTAAAAACCATCTTCTTATATTTCAAGGCTCCTCAAGTACAAATTGATTATCACGGGGAAAGCACATCCCTACCTGCCTTGATGGTATCGATCATGAATGGTCGTCGCATGGGTGGCGGCTTTATGATGGCCCCCAACGGATTGGCCAACGATGGTGTTTTAGATTTAATTATTGCTCGTCAGGTTAGTCGTCCGAAAATATTCGCCCTGATCGGTCGTTTCATGGCTGGAACGCAGGCTGATCATCCGGCCATTCAAACCAGTCAGGTTCAAAGTGTTACCATCACAGCTCAGAATGGCGTTTTGCCTGCCCATGCGGATGGTGAAACACTTTGTACTGCAGGCACCCAGCTGAAGGTTGAAATATTATCGGATCAAATTGACTTGATTTATGCATCCACAAGCTAGACTATGACCCTGGTAGAACGCCTGGCCAATTTGATCATTAAAGCCATAACCGGCTTGATCTGCCGCATCGATGCTGACCAATTAGAAAAGGTTCCGCATCAGGGACCTTTGATTCTGGTTACCAACCACATCAACTTTTTAGAAGCACCGATCATCTATACCCGCTTGACACCTCGCCGGATGACGGCCTTTGGCAAAGTAGAAACCTGGAACAGTTTATTCTTATCCTGGATTTTCAACCTCTGGGGGATTATCCCGATCAAACGTGGCGAGCCAGACCGTAAAGCCTTGCGTGCAGGTTTAGCTGCTCTTAAAGAGGGTCAAATTTTAGGCATTGCTCCTGAAGGTACTCGCAGCAATGACGGCAAATTGCTTAAAGGTCGATCCGGTGTGGTATTGATGGCTTTGCTTAGCGGTGCGCCTATCCTCCCGATAGTACATTTTGGCAGTGAAAAATATCAATCCAATCTCAAACGTTTGAAACGCACCGGTGTCAAGATCATCGTCGGAAGACCATTTATGTTAGACCCAGGCACCAAGAAAGTGACCCACACAATCCGAGAGCAAATGACAACCGATATCATGGTTCAAATGGCGAAATTATTGCCCCCGGATTACCGTGGCGAATACAGCGATCTCTCAAAAGGCACTGAAAGCTATTTGAACTTTGAATAGCTGCGTGGACCCCAATAAACGGGTTCTATCCCTATGATTAATAATCGACAGCAAGCCTCATCCTGGCAAAAAAAATACGATGCCCATGCTCCTCGGGTTGGCGATCTGGCGCCCGATTTTGAACTGCGCGATACTGCTGGGCTTAATCCCATTCGGTTATCCGAACTCATTGGAGAGCGGCCTATTGCACTCATTTTTGGCAGCTTTACTTGACCGCCTTATGTCAAAGGGACCGTGAGTCTCCAAAATCTATATCAAAAATACCATCAACAAGTCCATTTCCTGAGCATCTATATTCGTGAAGCACACCCTGTGGATGGCTGGTGGTTTGGCAAAGGGATCCTGCGCCGCATCATGAAACTCTATTCATCGAAGGTTGCTATGGACGTTTACGATCCAACGACCATTGAAGAACGTCGAGCAGTTGCTGGTAGCTGTGTAGATGCCCTCGAGTACGGTATTCGTACTTATGTTGATGAGATGGACGATGCTGTTAACAAAGCCTATGCTTCCTGGCCAACGCGGCTGTATCTTCTCGGGCTGGATGGAAAAGTGATTTACCACGGCGGCCTCGGTCCGTATGATTTTCACCCTGTTAAATTAGACCGTGCAATTGAGGGGTATTTATCTCAATTAGAAGTTGCTGATCTCGAAGATTAAGTTATTGAGCTCTTGCGAGAGATTTTATGGTTTGTTTACAGCCCACGCATCGCCAGTCGCACTTAAAAGTTGAATCCCAGGAGTAACCAATTGTCGTCTAAAACAGGGAAAATCAAATCACCCAAATCCCAAAAAATATATACTTTGGGAGAAGAAATAGCCCACAGCGTCACCCATGGGATTGGCGTTGGATTAAGTATCGCCGGATTGGTGATTCTTGTTGTGATCGCTGCAAAATATGGGGATGCTTATCAAGTGGTTAGTTTCAGCATTTATGGTGCTAGCTTGATTTTGCTGTACTTGGCATCGACTCTTTATCACAGTTTTCAATCACCGCGTGTAAAACAGTTTTTCAAAAGAATGGATCATGCAGCAATTTACTTGCTGATCGCGGGAACCTATACACCCTTTTTGTTAGTTGGTATTCGCGGTCCCTTGGGCTGGACTTTGTTTGGGATCATTTGGGGACTGGCCGCCTTGGGCGTTAGTTTCAAGATGCTCTTTATTCATCGATTCCAAAAATTATCTGTCTTGGCCTATGTGCTCATGGGATGGCTTTGCGTCGTTGCGTACAAGCAAATGGTGAGCAGTATTTCGTTGAACGGTATGATCTTATTGGCGGCAGGTGGTGTAGTTTACACGCTTGGTGTGATTTTTTATGCCATGACCAAAGTACGATACAGTCATGCTGTCTGGCATCTTTTTGTATTGGGGGGCAGTATTTGCCATTATTTCGCCGTACTCTTCTATTTAGCGCCCGCACATTAGGTTGTCTCAATTCGTGATCAGGAAATGGCACGCGGATGTCAAGGATATTTATTTTTATTCAATAAAACGCTAGTAAAAGTCTGATTTTTTTGCACCGCACTACCCGCTGTTACCACTCCCGATATTATCGGACTCCCTGATGATTGGGATGTCCCCTTGAACACTTATACAAAAAGTCTAATCAGCTATCCTATCAACGTCAATCAGCTCTCGTCCGAGTCTTTTTAAATCAATGGGTTGGCTATCCCGTACTCAGGCTGGGTAAGATAAATCCATGCCTTGTTGTCTAGACTCTGAAAGATGCTTTATTGATAACTAGGGAAAAACAATTAATCGTATCAGGAGAGAATGTTGAATACAATTTTATGGATTTTTAGGTAATATTGAACATGATGCTCTTTGCAATGACTATTTTCGTTGCCTATGGACGTGGGATTGTCGTTCCTTTCTAGGTAACAAGTACTTTTTAAAAGGAAGTAAATTAATGCCAAAATTAACCATACAAGATGTAGGTAAAGTAGATGTGCCGTCTGGAACCCGCTTGGTGAACGCCCTTGTGGATCATGGCGGCGACCCGTTGTACCGTTGTGGTGGTAACGCTCGCTGCACAACTTGTCGAGTAGAATTTGTCAGCGGTGAGCCTGAAAAAATGACGCAGGCCGAAATGGACAAATTGGGCTCCCAGGATAATCTGGGAAAGTTCCGACTTTCATGCCAGTGTTTGGTGGAAGATGACATGCATGTTAAAGTTCTGATGCGCTTTGCCGACAGCGGCCTCGATGACCCAGGTCCACAGCTAATAGATCAGATCACAACTTAAGCCATCTGGACAACGAAATAAATTTATTTCAGATGCAATAAAAAAACCTCGGCGTTTTTCAAAAACGCCGAGGTTTCTAATTAATGGATTATTTACTCAGGTAGCTTTTTCCACCCGCACAGCCGTAACTTTTGTCTCTGGAATTTTAGCTATCGGGTCAAGAGCCGGGTTGGTGATCTCATTGGTTGGACTTTCCCAGAAATGGAAAGTCATTGAGCACACACCTGAAGGGCAGACATCCGTTACCTGGGCGCGTACCTTGATCACGCCGCGCCGAGAA
>JBDLJO010000069.1:0-11556 GCA_039714275.1 Chloroflexota bacterium
CGACTCAATTACTTCAACTTCACCCCGTTCTGCAGTTGTCCCCCGTCTAACTGCCACAGGGCCGCATTTTCCGAGAAATCATGGTTGAACAGGTCAATATCCGTGGTGGTCAGCAGCGCTTGTTCCAGCTCGCTTAAGCGCCCCAGCAGATCGCTGCGCCTGTGGGGGTCCAGCTCAGCCAGCACCTCATCCAGCAGCAGCACCGGCCAGTGGCCGTTCTTCTCTTTCAGCCAGGAGATCTCAGCAATTTTCAGCGCCAGCAAAGCCGTCCGGATCTGGCCCCGCGAGCCGTAAGCCCCCAGGTCAATACTGTTGCCCAGGAAATGCAGCCCATCCCGGTGCGGCCCGATCGTGGTCACGCCGCGCAGGATCTCATCCTGACGGGCAGCCAGCAGCGCCTCCTGGAAACCGGCCGCGATATCCTCCTCGGAGAATCCCCCCCGGTCAACCGGCGCCGCCAGGTCGAACTGCATTTGCCCCGCGGGCAGCGTATGCGGGTCATAAGACGGGCGGTAGATCACCCGCAGGACTTCTTGGCCGCGAGTTAAATCATGATGCACCAGCGCCGCCAGATGCTCGATTTCCTGAATGGCCTCAATCCGGGCATGGATCAATGTCGCCCCGGTCACAGCGACCTGCTCATCCCAATAATCGAGCTGGTCCAGATCGTTAGAGCGATTTTGCCACAGGTTTTTGAGCAGCGCGTTGCGCTGGGTGATCAATTTATGATAGGCTGAAAGCGCCGCCGTATAGCGGGTGTTGGTTTGCGAGAGCGCCAGGTTCAGGTAGCGCCGCCGCTCAGCCGGGGCGCCGTCAATAATATGCAGCATTTGCGGCAGGAAGAGCACGGCATTGAAATGCCCGATCACGGCGTTCATTTTTTGCTTGGTGCCGTCCAAGAGCACTTCTTTACGCACCCGCAGCCCGCCGTTGCCGTTTTTCTCCTGGATGATGCGCACTTCAAGGCGGTGTTTTTTCCCAGCCCGTTGATACTCGGCGGTGATGCGCGCGACCGCTAAATCGTCACGAGAAGCGGTGAAATTGACCAATTCCCGGTGACTGCCGGCCTGCAGGGAGGTGAACGTCGAGAGGTAATAGATCGCTTCCAATAAGCTGGTTTTCCCCTGGGCGTTATCCCCCAAAAGCAGGATGGCACTGCGCGGCACATCAACATCCAGGCGGGAGAAAGAGCGGAAATTGGTTAGGGATAAGTGGGTCAGATACATGAGACAGCAGGATGCCGGGGATGAACCTCCGCGGCAGGTGGCAGCAGTTTAGGGGCGGGGTTGTAGACGGACTTAGATATCGTCATCAACCTCGTCATCATCGGCGTGCCAGACCCTCAGGGCGTGATCGGTAAAGAGCACCCCGTTGAGGTGATCAACCTCATGCTGGAAAATACGGGCCAGCCATCCCTCTGCTTCAATGGTCAGCGGCGCGCCGTCCCGGTCAACCCCTTCAATCGTGGCTGCAAATGGACGCTGCACCTCACCCACCAACCCAGGGATAGAGAGGCAGCCCTCCACACCCAGGACGATCTCCTCAGAAAAGGAGCTGATGCGCGGATTGACCACGGCATAGAGCTGCTGCGGCGCTTCGAAGTCCTCTTCATCGCCAAATTGAACCACGATCACCCTTTGGGAGATATCCACCTGCGGCGCCGCCAGGCCAACGCCCGGGGCCTCCTGCATGGTTTCAATCATATCGTCGATCAAGGTATGCAGTTGGTCATCAAACTGGGTTACTTTTTTGGCTAGCTTGCGCAGCGTTGGATGGGGGTCTATGACAATGGTTCGTAGGCTCATGGTAATTTTATTTGGGTCCGTTAAATTGAAAATACAGCGCTTATTGTACCCGAAAATCAGGTACCCTGCTTGGCTGAAAAACAGACGCTTTTAGAACCCCGTTGTCGTCTGCTCACCGGGGAAGTTAAAGTCTGGAGCTCAATTTATAGACAGATTAGACGTGCACCCTAATAGAATTCCGGCTCATCCCCTACTTCTTTTTGACCGTCAATTTGGTCGTGATACGTGGATATCCAATTGACCATTCGTTTTCGTTCCCCCTCGGCGGCTTCTCTTTTTAAGGTTTCCTTGCGGGCATAGTAGCGGCTGAAAATCTCACCCTGCACCATCGATGGGTTGTGAACACCTTCAAAGCTGAATGTTGCTTCCCCGATGTTGATCAATACCGTGCCAAAATTTAAAATGCGCTGTAAGAAAGTTTGCTCGACGTTCATGTTAAGGATTTTTTCTAAGGGCGCCGATTTGCTGATATCTTTACCCAGCGGCTTGCGGTCGATATCAAAGATGCTTTTATGGTCCACCTGATAAACATCGTTGCTCCAATCAGCAATATGATAGATCCACCAGGGTGAGCTAGCGACAATGATCGCGGCCAGGGCGATGATCATATAGCCAAGATCATCCATCGGCGCGGCCAAGCCAAAGAAGCTGGTCCCAGAACCGAAGGTGATCAAACGGCCGATGATCAGGATGCCAACCGGGGTCATTAACGCCGGTATGATCCAGATCCTGCGCAGCAAAAGATACCAATGCTTGCGATAAGTCACTGTACCGTCCATTTCAAAACGTACGGACAGGCGGTTGATCAGGCGTTCAAAAAGGCTCAGCTCTTCTTTCTCGGGCGGCAGTGCGGGTATACCTGTGCTCTCTACTTTTTCATCAAACCCCAGGCGGTCACGAAGAATGCGGATGCGGGCATCCTGCTCTTCAATCTCGGCATGATTCTGTGAGCGCTGCCAATAATCCTGAATTGTTTTATTGAGCTGTTCCGGGTGGTCTACCCCCCGCATGATGATTTTACTGGTAAAGGTATTGACCACCACATCCCCAGATCTGAAAAGGCGCTGCCAATAACTGGTATTAATATTGACCGATAAGATGGCATCCAGGGGCGTCTCATTGCGGCTTTCGTACATCAGGATGATCTTTTCAAGCCAAATTACCCGTTGATTGGTGACGATATAGAAATCATTGCCCCAGTCAATCCACTTCCAGAGCGTCCATAAAACGCCGACCACAGTAGAAAAGGTTCCAATAAAGGCCAGCACCTTATAATTAAAGGCTGCGATATTGGGGATGCTGGCAATTAATGCGGCCGCGCCGAAGACCGCCATCAAGATGGGTACCACCAAAGCATAGAAGAGCTTATAAATATGCTTTTTGGCGATGAAATGGATGATCTCATCGGCGCCCAACCATTTAAATGCCTGCTGACGGCCGATTTGGTAGCTGCGAGCTAAAAACTTGATATCATCTTCGATCTCCGGGTGCTGCTCAAGCATCCAGTCAAATTGATCAATATCCAGGGTGAGCAAGGTGCTTTGCCCTACCGATACGGCGGTTTCGGTGTGATTGCTGTCCCTGACATAAGCCTCATGCCCCAGGAATTCACCGGTGCCTAAAGTGCCAATCGAAGTTTGATTATCGTCTTCCCAGCGTGCTAGATGAATCATGCCAGATGTGATAATATAGAAATCCCCCCCAGGGTTGCCTTCTCTAAAAAGTTCTTCTCCATCAAGCAAAGAAATGGGTTTGAACTTTTGCGCTAAAGCATGGCGTTGGCCATCATCCAGGTCTTGGAAAAAGCGAACAGATTGAAGGAATTCAGCAGTCTGGTGGTTATTCATCATAAACTCATTTTAGCATGAACCTGTTTAAAAGGTTCAATGTTTAGAACATCAAATACCCTGTTATTAGATAAATAGTTAGGAGCAAGATACATGCCCATTCAATTTGGCACCGATGGTTGGCGAGCGATTATTTCCGACACATTCACCTTTAACAATCTGCGCATGGTCGTCCAGGCGATTGCCGATGCGATCAATTCTGGAGACTGGCAGGCGGTGGAGGCCGTGGGACGCAGTGTTGATCCTCGTAAGATGGTGGTGGGTTTTGATACTCGCTTTCTCTCCGACCGTTATGCGGGAGATACGGCGCGTGTATTGGCCGCCAACGGCTACACGGTTTATTTATCCCAATCCGATGCGCCTACCCCGGCCATTTCTTACGCGGTGCGACATTTGGGTGCTATTGGCGGTATTGTGATCACTGCCTCGCATAACGCCCCACGTTATAACGGTATCAAGCTAAAAGCATCTTACGGCGGTTCAGCTCTGCCGGAGCAAGCTCATCGTGTCGAGGTCTATTTCAACGATAATGAGGAGCGCGGCCGGGGGCCGAATATGATGGATTGGGATCAGGCCCGAAAGTTGGGCATGATTGAACGCTTTAATCCTATCCCGGCTTATTATGACCACCTGCGAAATTTAATTAATTTCGATGTCATCGCCGAACGACCGCCGCGTGTGGTTGTCGATTCGATGCATGGTTCCGGGCGCGGGGTGATCAAAGGTATTTTGCAGGGAACCGGCTGTGAAGTGGTTGAAATTCGCGGCAAGATGAATCCCGGGTTTGGCGGCACCCACCCCGAACCGATTGCCCGCAACTTGGGAGCGCTGGCGGGTGCTATCAGCACCGGGATGGGTGATCTAGGGTTGGCCACCGATGGTGATGCTGACCGTATTGGCGCGATGGATGGGCGCGGTAATTTTATCGATCCCCACAAGATCATGGCTTTGGCGCTGCGTTATTTGGTTGAGGAGCGCGGCCTAAAAGGCCCGGTTGTACGCACTGTTTCTACCACCCGCATGATTGACCGCCTGGCAAAGCAGTATGATCTGCCCATCTACGAAACGCCGGTCGGGTTCAATCACATCGCTGATTATATGCTCAAAGAGGATGTGCTGATTGGCGGAGAGGAATCAGGTGGGATATCCTTTTTGGGTAATATCCCTGAAGGTGATGGCGTCTTGATGGGACTGCTGCTGGTTGAGATGGTGGCGGCTTATGGCAAACCTCTCCACGAATTGGTTGATGATCTGCTAAAAGAGGTTGGTCCGGCCCATTACCAGCGCGTTGATTTGCGTCTCAGCCGCCCGGTGCCCAAAGAAAAGATGACCCTGCGATTGTTGAGTGAAACCCCCGATCAGATTGGCGGTCAGGCCGTTCAGGATGTGCTGACGATTGATGGCGTAAAATATATTATGGATGATGATTCATGGCTTTTAATCCGCCCTTCGGGTACCGAACCCGTGCTGCGCGTTTATGCCGAGGGTCGCAGCCCAGAGATGGTGACTGCTTTGCTGCAGTATGGAGAGCAAATTGCGGCCAGCATGACCTAAATATTTAGGTTGGAAATTAAAAACAAGCAGATGGACTAGACAGCCCATCTGCTTGTTTTTTTATGTATTGGGAGAAAATTATGGGGTAGTTCGCAACCGTCTGGCGAGGAAAACAACCAAAACAAGGATACCAGCCAGGGTCAGAAGTCCAGGAATACCAACATCATCCGCGAAACCAGTATCCGGCAAAGCCGTGGCTCCCGGCGTAGTGGTCAATAACGCTTCTGCTTGCTGGGTGAACAGCGCCGCTACAGTGGCTGTGCGGGGATCGTCCAGTCCGTCGCTCACAGGTGTGTTGGTTGCTTCTTCTACCAGTACAGGCGTTGAACTTGGCGTTGGGGTATCAGGGATGGCCGTTTTTGTGATGGTCGGGGTTGCCGTCCACCTTCTAGCCTCTGCAGTCAACTTGGCGGCTAAAGCAACTTGCGTGTTCTGCGCGTTGATATCTGCCAGCTGTGTGGCTTCCGATTTATTGCGACCAGGGACGATCAACATCGCATAAACTGCCATTAAAATTAATGACAAGATCATGATCGCACCGAGAATACCAGCAACTAACAAAAAGGTGCGATTGCTAGATTCTTCAGGCTGAGACGCATCCCTCAGACTATCCATTTCGTCCATTTCATCATCTGTATCTTCGAAGTTGAAATCGTCCATACTCATATTATTTTCTCCTCACAGCGCCCATCAGATTTTTGGATGGCGGCCGTTAAACTATGACTTCTAAATTTGGGAGAGGAACGGTGATCTGTTCCTGCTCCTCGTTCTTGGTTACGGTAATGTTTGCGGCTGGAAGGAATAAACCGCTGGGGAAAGCAATCGGTTGATGAAGGATTGTCACTATGGTTCCCGTTTGTGCTGCATAGGGCTCCCGGGTAACGCGCACCAGTTGACCAGGAATAAAGGCATCAATATCGGGCAAAGGATCGGTAAGTTCGCTGGACCCTTGCAGGGGGATAATAATTTCGGGGCGTGTACCGCCAGGACTATCCGATTTTGCATTGATAACAATTTCCCGATTAATGTTACCCATGAGTATATTATAGCTTATTGTATTTAATCGACGCTTTCCAAATCCCTCGAGCACGATAATGGGAAAAGACATTTTTTCTGCCAGGGGAATTAGGTTAGATGTCATACTGGTGATGATTAACCCTTTGAGGGGGATTTCAGCGGCTTTTTGCAGCACTTTGGCGTCACTGCAGTGCCCACCTAAAATGATCACACCGCGCTGACTGACATCCAGTTGATCTTCGTTCAGTATATCGCCGGGTTTTTGTAATTTTGTATGTAATAACCCGGAAACCATTTTTCCGTTACCCCACAGACCTTGAACGATGGCCCCAGTTGTTTCTATGATCGCTCCCCGATTAGGGATGAGAGCAGTAACCAGACCAGGTAGTTCCGCCAGTAATTGATGGGGTGGGTTATCGGCTTCCATCAATACTTGACCCTCACCAGCGACAATGATCTTACCCGCTTTAGGGGCCCGTACAACCCGGCGCGTCATGCCGATCGGGCCTGCCAGAATATCACCTTTATTGATCATTTCACCATCAGAACGCTGCATAGCTTTATCGGCTTGTTGTACTGAGATATTTAACCCTCTGGCAACATCAATCAGGATATGCTCAGGTTCAAGAACCGCTTCGGCAATCACTGTATGGGCTTCAACGTCAAGTCCCTGGCGCACGAGTACTTTACCGGGAATGGGAAGTTCTCGGCGACGGGATATTTTTGTGAGGGATGAAATTTCAACTGTAGGTATTGACATCATTATTTTAAATTAAGCAATTATTATTGTTCAATTGGATGCAATATTCATGCCCGTTATGCAAATTAGCCGTCTAAAACCCTTAACCAGCGTCGGATAGCTTTACGCCTCCGATTACCATCAGATGGCAGTTCTAACGGCCGGCCGCGTGCATCGATGACCACGCCCAATGCGCCGCCAACAACCTGTACTTTGCCGCCCCGTCCTGGCCCGCCCATGCCGACATCAAAACGGTGCAGTGGACGCAGCTGCAGTGTAGCGCTTTGCCCTTGAGGGACAGTAATCAAACTGATCGTACCGTATTCGATGTCGTTGTGGGTTTCAGCGCCATTACTAAATTTAGTTGTTACCCGAAGGATTGAATTTCCTGGATGGGCATATCCCACAGGCGAGATAATTGTTCCTAGATTGATAAAAGCATTTGATTCCAGTATTTGAACAGAAATCAAAGGGCTGAATGTACTGGCAACACCCAGTGATGCCGCGATATTATTTTGATCGAGAACCATTGTTGTGATGCCGGTAGGCTGAATTCCATCGAGTGCCATTAACAGCGTTTGACCCAGAGAGGGGGCGTTGGTCAGGGCTTGACCAGCAATCATGATCGGTTCGAAAGCCGGCATCAGCATTTGGGGGTTATTTGCAGCCTGAGGGTGGAATTTTGGCAGTGCAGATTTGAGCGCTGAGCGCATATGCTGACGAATAAGAGCCTGTTCAATGAACATTTCTTCGGTTGTGGAGGGTCGACTGCCTGGATGAGGCGCTTTGTTGTACAGATAGTCGCGGATCTTGGCGTGTGAAATGTCGATTGGCAGCCAGCGGGCAATTTTTTCTATTGTTAAATTGGCTAATAAATGTTCTGTTGGAGCATCAAAACCCAACTCGGTGTAGACCCTTAAGAATAAATCGTCAGTATTTGCTGCTGCGAGGGTCAGTGCCGATGCGCCTATGTCAATGCCCAGTACACCTTTGTCCGTGCTGTTTACCTGGCCGAGGAAATGAATAATACGAGCAAAAGCGGTGGCTCCTGGTTCCAGATGGTCATCTGTCCAACTTTTTACATCGCTCAATCCGTAGAGCTGCTGCGACCGTATTTGTGTATAGATTTTGGAAATTTGAGGATGTGCCGACATAATGTGCTCTGTATTTAACGAGGGGTGGATATTCGGCGCAATGTCTAATTCAACCAGGTTTTCCAGAGCTTCTTTGACATCCTTATGTATATCTTTGTTCCCAGCATACAGCACCTGGGGGTGGGTGTCACCCGGCATCAGATAACAGGCTAAGCTGACTGCTTCAAGTAATTTTTTAGGCGTACGCTCAGCTCCCCCATCAATGCCGCCAGCCATAATGATCAAATTGGGCCGTACACGTAAAATCGTATCGATGCGCTGATCTTGTTTACGGCGGTCGTTAATGCTGATGGTTTCGCTGATGGATGTGTAGGTTGTTTTCGCCAGATTAACGGCACTCTCGAGAGAGACATTTTCCAGCAAACCTAAAGCAACAACCTTGATTTCAGGACCGGCTGATAGGGTTGCTGCAAGGGCATCAACGCCGGTGCCATCGGGCTGGCTGGGGATTATAATGCCACCATTGTTTCCCAAAAGTGTGCGTTGGGTGGTGTCTTGGAGTTGGGCTAGTGCATTCAATATCCCTTCGCGTACATCGTTGATTGGCGGTCCGATTGTAGTTGGTGCTATGCCAGACGCAATGAATCGATAGCGTTCGTTCACCACATCAAATAGATGGGCACGGGTGGCAGTAGTACCAATATCAAGGGTTATGAGCGAATCGGCTTTTACAGCAGGTGGCAGCATAAGAATACGTGACTAGAAAAATATTGGGACAAAATAATCCCTGATAATGGACCAGAGGAAACTAAGGCGATCGATGAGCGCTGATAAGGCGGCTAAATAAACCCCGGTAAATAATGCACCGAAAGTGATGGCGATAAATATTTGTCCAACCTGCCCAACCCAATGCAAGATGGATGCTTTTTGTGCAGCATTGCCTTTCCCAGGAAGTGGGCTGAACTGAAAGTAGATCAATGTTGTCAGTGTGCCAACGGTAAGAATTAAAGCATTGATGAAATTGTTGTTATCAACAGTATTGATGGCTGCAGATACCTGGGGAAAGACCGTTCCTAAACTTGCACCGCCAACCGCTGCCGCCGCGCCAACGCCAACCATGATCGCGACCGCTGGATTGCCAAATTTTTCCCAGGGAGCATATAATTTCGTCAGGAGCAGCAAGCTGGGGATTAGGAACGCCAAGGCGACAATCGTTGTGGCTCTGGTGCCATCAATCAGGGGGTAAATAAGCTGCGGTAAGATGACTTGATTGAGGGTTACTGCGGCTGCATAAGCTGCTGATACACCAATAAAAATATGAATCGCGAATCGAAATAACGGATTGTCTCCGATCATATAGCTAAGGATAAGAATTGTAAAAGTAAACCCTAGCAGAGCACCGCTCAGGTCGGCCATGTTCAATTCGACCCCATTCATGAATTCTTCCTTCGAGTTTGCTGATCTTGGTTACGTTCAATGAGTGTTTTTGTACCATTGAAAGCGCTGCCTAACAGGATAACAACAATGGATGACATGATGCCAAGATTTAATGCGTTCCAGTGTTTGCTAGCCAAGTTGACACGGCCCGTAGTTTTTTCGTAAGCCGCGCCTCCCAATATACCGCTGACGATCCCCTGAATTTGCGTGTTTTTATCACCGTAATATGGTTGGATCATGGGTTCGGCTTGAGCGCTAACAACAGCAATAAAAGGCGTTTCTGTCAAAGTGGGTTTGATTTGCTCAAACCAAGTTCGAGCGATATCGGGATTGTCTGTAATTACCAGTACCAGAGAGAAATCTGCAAGTTTGTGGATATTTTCTAAGGGGTGCGTGTCCCAGGCATTCAATCCATCAAAGGAAAGCGGGGTAATTTTTTGCGGAATTTGGGCGAACCCCAGCAATCCGGAGGCACCTCCGGGAATAAATCCCAAATTGACATACGTTTCCCCGCTCAGATAGTGGTATTGATTGAGGGTTGTGTTAAGCATTTGTTCAGCAAGCGCGGGCCCAGTTGGCGATGTTGCAATAAAAGCCATTTTTGCGCCTTTAAGCATGATGTGATCCAGTACTGGTGCTGCGGCCGTATTGATCTCGCCTGAAGTGCCTGGTTGATAATCGAATGCGACTAATACCGTATCTTCTTGGGTTAAAGTGTTGATATTCTGGCTGGCAGAGAGTACCTCAACAGGTACCCGTCCCTGATAGCTGGGAACACCGGGTTGTTTTGAGCTGATAATGGTAAAGCTAATACCAATAAAAATCAAAGCAGCAATTATCCACCGCAACAGCCGCTGGGGCAGCATCTTTGGTATTGATGGTACAGATTGAACTATGTTCTCATGTTTGATCAACTTACCAAAAATAGCCGCGTTTTTTAATTGATCATCAGAAATTTCCAACTGAGCCGAGTACTTAGGATATGATTGTACTCGGGCCATTTCAGGTTCTGCTTTTAGCACACCACTTAAACCAGCCAAAGGGCCAGATGTTTCTGTCGGACCAAGACCTTCAAAGCTAGGTTTTTTCTCAGCATCGGTGTCCACAGGACGCATGGCTTGCAGCCACTGCGGCATATCAGCAGGGGCAAGTTCATCACTGCTGGTTTCTGCCTGGTCCTCCTCGTCTTCTTTGTCTTCTTTTGTGCTCTCGCTGTCCATCCATTCGTGGATTTCCAACGCATCATAAAGACCATCGTCCTCACTTGTTTTGGGAATGGGCATATCCGTAGAAATGGTGGTTGGGCGCGATTCGCGATCTAAATCTGGAATCTCTTCCGATTCTCTTATCTGATCTGGCTGATCATCTGTCTTTGGAAGAGATGGTGGCGTTTCTAAAAGATCTTGGGATTCAATATCGGGTGACAGGCTTGGGGAACTTTGTTCCGGTGTTGATGCTGCTGGTTCTTCCCTCGTGAGCCAATCGGGGAGTGTGGATTCGTCTTCAGAAATTAGTTTTTCGTCAGTTTCGCCGCCATAATCGCTTAACCAATCGGGGGTATCGTCTTCCGAATCTGTATCAAGTCCGAAACCTGATTCTTGATCCGATGCAGCAAATAATTCGCGTGTATCACGAGATTCTTCCACAGAATCCGTTTTTTGAGCAGCATCTTCTCCAGTGCTGTCCAATTGATCAGGGAGTTCTTCTGAATCCGGTGAGATGTCCGGGGTTTTTCCTAAGCTGCTTAACCAATCGGGGATTTCGGCAGGTTCAGCCTCTGGTTCTAACCCTGGTTCTTGAGCTGACGGTTCATCGGAGCTTTCCAGCCAAGCTAAGGATCCGGTTTCTCCACCCGAATCAGGGAAAGCGTCCGCAGGTTTCTTTGAGTCGTCTAACCATTCGGGAATATCGCCTAGTTCAGACTCAAGACTTTCCCTTGTTTCTTGATCTGATTTAGCCATTAAATCGCGTGTATAGGGAGTTTCTTCCTCTGCGTCTTCTTGATGTGCAGGTTGTTCCTCGGCGCTGTCAACCCAATCGGGGAGTTCGGTTTCAGATTCTGT
>JBDLJO010000070.1:0-11455 GCA_039714275.1 Chloroflexota bacterium
CTGGCTGACCGTGCTGTGCTCAAAAGACCTGTCAGGTTTGACAAAAACCTGACAGGTCTAAACATTTGGAAAGCTGTGGGTACCTACCCAACCATCCATTTCTGGATGGGGTCAAACACACCGGCATTTTATCAACCATCATTTTCCTGCAAATTAATGGCTATGCTTTTAGTGCCTCGCAAGATGAACTGGCGTCCTTCACCCTCTCTGTGGCCAGCGGCTCGGAGACCATTGAAAGCATCGCCGCCTGGCTAAAAACCCACACCTCCCAACCAGCATCCTGAGCTTACCATTAGCTGACATATCGAAAGTTGAAGGTGGTGGAAAACGGCATAGAACAACCCCGTATACTCCCCTGCAACCTAAAGGTGGTCAAAACCGTAATACATGTTGGCGTTAATTAATGGAAGTTTCGAATCACAGCTCACGAGGACAGAAAAACACACAGGACACGAAAATATGAATAACAAAAAGATTTGTATCATCGGTGCATCCGGGAAACTCGGTCAATATATGGTTCAGCATGCCCTGGATCGGAATTACGAAGTGGTAGGGGTTTGCCGGGAGCGCAGTATAGGCAAACTGGATGCATTCAAGGATCGTATCTCAATCATGCCAGGAGACACCAATGACCGCGCAGTTATCAAAAATGCGGTTGAAGGATGCGACGGCGTGCTGACTGTGCTGGTGCCCTGGGGGATGAAAAAATACGCTTCGGGAACCGCCCAGGCGGTGCTCGATTTCGCCCGCCCAGATGCGCGGCTGATCTTCTCCTGTGGTTGGCATATCACAATGGATGGTCAGGATGTATATTCGCGATCCTTCAAAATGATGGAGAAAGTCGCCGGTTGGATAGGGCGGCTGATTCGGGTCGTGGACATTGACGACCAGGTGGAAGCCTGCCGGCGGGTATTTGCCAGCGAAAGCAAATGGACAGTCGTACGCGGCAGCGACCTCGAGGAAGGTGAGAGTCAGGGATTGCCGGTATGGAGCAAACACGTCGGAGACCCAATTCTTGAGAGTAATATTACCCGGCGCGTCGATTACGCGCTGTTTATGGTGGACGCGCTGGAAAATGATCAGCTCATCCACGAAGCTCCGGCCATTGTTAGCTGTCAGTCACCATCCGCGCTGGCGATGACATGAGGTGTGAAGTCCCGGTGGGGCATCCGAAACCGTTCAAGTTGATCTTGAGCGGTTTTTGTCTATGTTGAGGTTTAATCAGCGGGGAAGGTTAAAAGAATTACCAATTGATTTCGATAATACGTAGTTTGGGGGTCAAGAAATCCCACTTTATTTTTTTTCAACCTAATTGAGTTCGAATCTTCTTAAGTGGTAACCTGGATTTCAAAGGGTACGATTTCTATATGATTCACAAAAATCAGACCAAATCAATCAGAGATTCGAGAGCATAGAGGGGTTTTTGGCTGATTCGCGTTTTGAGCGGCGGAGTAAATTCGAAGAGCTGCCAATAAAAGTAATAAAAGCAGCAAAGAAGCTTGGAGCCCACGTTGCAAGCTTCTGGGAATTCAGCAAAGAATAGGCAAAATAATTGCTTCGAAACTTTATCATTTTACAAATGTCAGCTTAGGCTTTTGGAGTTTCTAATACCCAGGTGTTTGCTACAGATTCGCTAGAAATGAATTAGATTATTCTCTTTTTGGAAATTTTAAAGGCAGTTAATTGTAATTTATTATATTTGACAATGTCATTTATTTTTGCTACAATAAATGCACAATTAACCACAGATGCACATATGTGCAGGCTGGTAGCTTATGACGGGTGAATCCAAAATCCATTTGATGGTGAAGGTGGCTAAGCAATATTTCGAAACAGGGATGACTCAACAAGAGATTGCCACCTCCCTGCGCATCTCACGCTCAACGGTCTCGCGGCTACTATCACGGGCACGGGATGAGGGGATCGTCCAAATCGCCATCGAAGTGCCTCCAGGAATTTATCCAGAACTGGAAAATACTCTCGAGCAATGCTGCAATCTTGTAGAAGTAATTGTGATCGAAACACATAATTACGATTCTCCCGCTGGCATTGTTTTGGAACTTGGGCAAGCAGCAGCAGGCTATTTAGAAAGAACTATTCAGAAAAATGACATTATTGGATTTGCCTGGGGGATAACCATGAAATCCATGGTCGATGCCATGCAACCCCTAAAAATTCCCAATGTAAGGGTTTTTCAAATGAACGGCGGACTTACCCCGCAAATGACTGATATTCACGGCACATCTTTAACTCGTAATCTGGCAACACGCTTGGGAGGGGATGCTTACATGCTCCAAGCTCCAGGTGTTGTCGACAACCCCCAAGCCAGGCAAACTTTCATGGCAGATACCAACGTTCGCCAAGTGTTTGATTTAGCCAATCATGCCAGTATGGCATTTTTGGGAATCGGGACAATTGCCGATGACACACTCTGGGGGCGGGCTGGTCTTTTAACGGAAGAAGTTACCGCAGAGTTAGAATCGCTTGGTGCGGTTGGCGATATTATGTCCCGGTATTATGACGGAAACGGGAATCGCGTAAATTCTAGCCTGTGCCAACGCATAGTAGGCATTCCCATCGATCTGCTGTTAGGCATTGACCGCAGAATTGGGGTGGCAGGTGGCAGTGAAAAATTTAAGGCAATATTGGGCGCTTTGCGTGGAGGTTATATCAACGTTTTGATTACCGATCATATAACTGCGCAAAAACTTGAAGCCAGATTCCGCTAAAATTGACTTAACTCTCAACAAAAGGAGGTCCGAATAATAAGAAAAACAATGTAATTTGTTCCAATCCAATTCTGTCAATATAAATATGAAGGAGAAAGAAATGGACATGCGAAAAATATTATTATTTGTTGTTCTCATGATAGTTTTGGGAGCAACGCTGGTAGGTTGTAGTGCGCCAGCAGAAGAACCAGCCGCCCCAGCTCCAGCAGCTGAAAAAGAACCTTATGAGATTGCCGTTATTGTCAAAATTACAGGCATTCCTTGGTTCAACCGCATGGAAGAAGGTGTAGTTCAGGCAGCCGAAGACTTTGGCGTAAATTCCTATCAGGTTGGTCCTGCAGATGCAGATCCGGCTCAACAAGCCAGAATGGTCGAAGATATGATCAGCAAAGGGGTTGATGCCATCCTCGTAGTTCCCAATGATGCTACAGCTCTTGAGCCAATTTTCCAAAAAGCGAAGGAAGCTGGGATTATTGTACTGACGCACGAATCTCCCGATCAGGTTGGCAACGACTATGATTTAGAGTTGATTGATAACGTAGAGTTCGGACAATATCACTGGGACAAATTAGTCGAAAACATGGGTGATTCTGGACAATATGCAATTTTTGTCGGTGGGCTAACAGTGCCCCTCCACAATTTATGGGCTGACGAAGGCATTGCCTATGCTGCTGAAAAATATCCCAATCTTGAATTGGTCACCGAGCGCATCCCTTGTGGTGAAGATCAAGAACTTTCCAGACAGAAAACTCTTGAGTTATTGCAATCCTATCCCGACCTGAAAGGGATCGTTGGATTTGGTAGTTTAGGTCCTCCGGGGGCAGCGCAGGCTCTCATTGAAAAGGGTCTGACTGATGAAGTGGCAGTTGTTGGCACAGTTCTCCCCGGTCATGCAGCCCAATATCTCAAAGATGGCTCTTTGGATCATGGCATCCTCTGGGACCCCAAGGATGCTGGCTACTCTCTAGTCTGGACAGCTATCCAAATGCTGGAAGGCGGAGATATTAGTGACGGCATGGAAATTCCTGGTATTGGCGTGATTACTCTGGACGGCAACGTCATCAAAGTTGACGCGATGCTGGACATCACAGCTGAGAACGCAGACGATCTAGGTTTCTAAGATAGGTTTTTGGGAAGGACTCGCTATCAAACGAGTCCTTCCTTCTAACTTAAGGTTTTTACCGTCTCGCGCTTTCTTAAAGATGAAAAGCCGAGACGCACGTGACCTCAATCTGTGTGCCATAAAAACATCTTCCTGACTTAATCATCTCCTGCTCCTGCCACGAATTTTCTTCGGCACGGCAATCAAGCCTAAATCATGAGTGATCCGCCTTAGATCTTTTTAATCATCAGAATTTAATTGAGAAAATAAGTTTCCAAACCGCGTGAGATTTATCAATCTTCCCAAAATATAGAAAAATTTAATCGGTTTTTTATGGCAAAACAATTCCTCTCTCTGAAAAACATCAATAAACGCTATGTCGGCGTACAAGCTTTGGTTTCCGTCGATTTTGAAGTGGCTAAAGGCGAGATTCATTGCCTGGTAGGGGAAAATGGATCGGGAAAATCTACCCTGATTAAGGTGATTTCTGGTGTAGTCCAGCCTGACAATGGTGCGGTTATAGAAGTTGATGGCGAACGATTTCAGGATTATCAGGCAATCGACGCCATCCATAAAGGCATCGAGGTCATTTATCAGGATTTATCACTCTTCCCTAACCTAACGGTTGCTGAAAATATTGCCCTAAGTGAAACGATAGCCAAAGGAAGTAAGTTTATCAATTGGAAGGAAACCCGACAGATTGCCAAAAGAGCGATGGGTAAAATCAAGGCGGATTTGCCTTTGGATGAATTGGTATCTGATATTTCATTAGCGGACCAGCAACTTGTGGCAATTTGCAGAGCTTTGACACATGATGTTAGATTGGTCATCATGGATGAGCCTACAACTGCCCTGACACGAAAAGAAGTGGACGCTCTCTTTGTCGTAGTGAAAGATTTGCAGGCAAAAGGGATTTCCATTATGTTTGTTAGCCATAAATTGGATGAGGTTCTTGAAATTGCTAAAAATATCAGTATTCTGCGTGACGGAGATAAGATTGGCACCTTTGCCGTGCAAGATATGGATAATGAAAAACTTATCTTGGCCATGACGGGAAAAAAACTCGATCATGTTCGGTTTGCTGGAAAATATCAAGGGAAAGAAATTCTTTTCGATGTACAGAACCTTTCCAAAGTCGGAAATTTCAAGGACATTAATTTTCAACTTCATCCGGGTGAAATCCTGGGCATTACTGGTTTGTTAGGATCGGGGCGAACCGAATTAGCCCATGCTCTCTTTGGGTTGAACCCTGCCGATTCTGGTGAGATTTTTCTTCAAGAGAAAGTGGTCACGATAAGAGATGTGCAAGATGCCATCAAGTTGGGCATTAGCTATGTACCGGAAAATAGATTGGTGCAGGGATTGGTGATGCCGCAATCGGTGGGTAAAAATACCGTCATTACAATACTTAAAAAGTTACTTAATGGACTGGGATTGATCAGCCGCGAAAAGATGACGAAGAGCATTGACCAATGGGTTGAGAGTCTCGCCATTAAAGTCCCTTCAGTGGATTCGCCAGTGCAGACTCTTTCGGGAGGCAATCAACAGCGGGTCGTGCTGGCAAAATGGATTGCTACCGAGCCAAAAATATTAATTTTGGACGGACCAACTGTTGGAGTCGATGTAGCCGCTAAAGATGCTATCCATAATATTGTCAGAAATTTAGCTGCTCAAGGGGTAGGAATTATCGTTATTTCAGATGAGCTACCTGAGGTTTTCCACAATTGCAATCGTGTAATAGTGATGCACAAGGGTAGATTTACTGCTGAATTCGATACCGCACAGACGACAGAAGATGATATCCGAGATTTCATAGGGCAAATCAGCTAGAGGTTCCAATATGAAAAAACTCTTTTCGAGCTACGAAGCTTTTGTCTTGCTGGCAATCGTGATACTTAGCGCTATTATCACCTCAATGAATCCAAATTTTTTGACTTTGGAAAACTTCCTCGATTTGCTCAAGAGCTATTCCTTTGTAGGAATTTTGGCAATCGGCGTACTTATAGTGTTGGTTTCTGGGGGCATTGATATTTCTTTCACTGCTACAGCAACCATCGCCATGTATGTGATGGCTGTTGTAGTCAATCAATACGGGGGGAATATGTTCATCGCCTTTTTGATTGCCAGTGTGATAGGTATCATTTTAGGGATGTTTAATGCAATTATCGTTCATTTTTTCAAAATTCACAGCATTATTGCTACTATAGCCACCCTCAATATTTATTATGGTTTATTGACAGTCTTCTCCGGTGGAAAATGGATTTATTCTCTGCCTACCTGGTTCCGAGAATTCGCTCAAGTGCGGGTTTTTACCTTGACCAATTCAACGGGAGGTCAGTATGGGTTGTCGATTATCACAGTGATTTGGTTTGCATTCTTGGGCCTAGTTTGGGTGCTGCTCCGATACACCATCATTGGGAGAGGCGTTTATGCGCTGGGAGGCAACTCAGTCTCAGCAGAGCGGGTTGGTTTTAATATCCTGCGTTTGCAACTCTTTGTTTACGGTTTTATGGGCTGGATAGCTGGTATTGCCGGCGTGGTATTAACCTTGTTGGTGCAATCCGTAGCGCCTAATTCAATTGTGGGGAAAGAACTGGATGTGTTGGCAGCCGTAATTCTGGGTGGAGCCAGCCTGATGGGAGGGGTAGGGACTTTGTCAGGGACAATACTTGGCGTAATTCTTATCGCCACCATGAATAATGGTATGACCTTGATGCGAATTCCGGCATTCTGGTACGATGTTTTTATCGGGCTAATTATTGTAATTAGTGTAAGTACCAGTGCCTATCAAAACAAAAAGAAACAATCAAAAACGATTGCGATAGAAGTTGAATAAGCTCGGAGGCAGCACGTTGAACCGTAAACTTTCTGATAACCTGATTTTACTGCTGGTATTGATTGGCATCATTTTATTGGTGGGAACGCTTAACGGTGACCAGTTCTTCCGAATTGAAAATATACAAACCATGGCTTTCCAATTACCTGAGTTGGGCATACTTTCTCTGGCGATGATGATTACGATGTTAACAGCGGGGATTAACCTTTCTATCATCGCGTCTGCAAATCTGACAAGTATCATTGTTGCCCTGACTCTTTTACATTTTATGGGACCAGATATGAGCGAGGGCGGCTCAGTTGGAATCGTTATTCTGGCAATCGGAGCAGGTTTGCTGGTATCCATCATCATTGGTTTTCTCAATGGCTTTTTGATCGCCACCCTCGAGGTATCTCCGATTCTTGCGACACTTGGCACCATGATCCTTTTGAAAGGCGTTTCCATCGTGCTGACGAAAGGATATGTTATCTCGGGATTTCCCCCTCTGATTCGTTTTATTGGTAACGGAGAGATATTAGGAATCCCCATGCCTATGATTATTTTTATTGTGTGTGCGGCAGTTATGGCGCTACTCTTGAACCGTACTCGCCTAGGCGTGAATATCTATATGCTCGGATCAAATGCAACGGCTTGTCATTTCTCAGGTATTGATAATCGTAAGGTCTTGATAAAAACCTATCTGATTTCGGGAATTTACGCTGGTATCGCAGCTATTATCATGATGTCCCGCTTTAACTCCGCCAAGGCTGATTACGGCGAATCTTATCTACTGATGACGGTTTTAGCAGCCGTATTGGGCGGCACCAGCGCGATGGGTGGATTTGGTAAAGTATCTGGTTTAGTCATCTCCTTGGTTATCCTTCAGGTTGTCTCCAATGGGCTGAATCTTCTACGGGTCAATAATTTCATGACAATAGCAATTTGGGGCATTATCCTTATTTTGGTGATGATAGTAAATTATCTCAGCAAACAAAATCTAATAAAAAAGTGGAAAGCATGAATAAATTCCTTGGTATTGACCTTGGTACAACCGGGCTCAAGGTTACACTGCTCACCGAAAGTGGGCAGCTTATTGGCTCTGAATATTGTGAGTATCCAATTCTTTCGCCCCAGCCGGGCTATGCCGAGCAAGACCCGCAAGCTTGGTGGACAGGCTTTATCAATGCCTGTCAGTCGCTCAAAGTAAAATGTTCAGCCGATCTTAATGCTGTGGCAGGGATCGGTATCTGCGGGCAAATGCATACGCAGGTTTATCTGGATAAAGAAAATAATATCTTGCGACCCGCCATAACCTGGATGGATCAACGCTCCAGTGGTATTGTTGATCGCATTAATCAAGACCAAGCTGCCAACGAATTGGTTTTTCGGGAAACCCAGAACTTCGCTACAACCACTTATACAGCCCCACAAGTTAAATGGGTCATCGAAAACCAACCCGAAGTGTGGAGCAATGTCTCAAAAATCCTGATTGCCAAAGATTTCATCAAATTCAAACTCACAGGTCAAATGGTAACCGACTTTTCGGATGCAAGCGGCACATTTTTATTCAATGTAAAAGATAAAATTTGGTCAGATGAGATGTTCAAGTATTTCGGCATACCGCGGGAAACATTCCCCGATGCGCGACCTTCCGATGAAATTATTGGAGAAGTCACAAAGGAAGCTTCCGCCCTGACCGGCATCAAAGCAGGGACACCTGTCGGAAATGGCAGTACCGACAACTCCGCATCCGCTTTGGGAGCGGGGATGCTCAATCCCGGGCAAGTTACACTTATTATCGGCACGGCGGGCGTGATTTCGGTCTGCTCTGATCGCCCCTTGGTGGACCCCCATAACCGAACCCTATGTTGGAATTATTGCCTAGCAGATCGTTGGATTACATTGGGTATCACCCAAACAGCAGGTGAATCTCTCAATTGGTTCAAAAATGCTTTTGATAAAGAAGAAGCAGTAAGCAGTTCGGAAGATGTGTTTGAAGAATACAACCAAGCCATCGTCAACGTCCCTGATGGCTCGGGCGGGGTAGTCTTTCTACCCTATCTGAACGGTGAACGCACCCCCTATTGGGATACTGCGGCTCGCGGCGTTTTTTACGGACTAAATCTCTCCACCGAGAAAGCTCATTTCGTCAAAGCCATCATGGAAGGCGTATCTTTTGCTCTACGGAATAATATCGAAACCGTTGAGTCATTAGGAATTGAAATCAATCAAGTTAGAGCTGTAGGAGGAGGACTGAAAAGCGATATCTGGTTAAGAACTCTTGGAAAAATTTTAAGAAAACCAATTGTTACCGTGAGTGTGCCTGATACCGCTAACCTGGGCAATATGCTCCTTTGCGGCAACGCGTTGGGCATATTTAAATCCCTGGAGGATTCGGCTGCTAAGATGGTTACCACAGACAGGCGAGTTTTCTTTGAAGAAGAAACCCGAGTTTACGAGAAACAATATCATATATTCTTGGAACTTTACAATAATTTAAAAGAAACATTTAGAACCTGAGGAAGAAAAATGACCAATAAAATAAAGACCGATCTAAAACAACTTGTCGTTAATACTGGCGTGACCATGGTTGAAGAAAGGCTAACGGTAGGAACGTGGGGCAACTTCAGTGTGCGCGATCCTGAAACAAATCTGATCTATATTACACCCAGCGGCATGAATTACCGCGAGCTTAACCCAGATGATATTGTTGTGCTGGACAGATCCGTTAATATCGTGGATGGTTTTCGAGTACCTTCTATTGAAAAATTGATGCACATATCCATTTACAATGCCAGACCAGATGTTAACGCAGTTATTCATACACATTCACTCTTTTCTTCTGTTTTGGGGGTCAATGGGATGGAATTGCCTGGCATTAGTGAAGATTTTGTTCAAATTGTGGGCGACAAGATGGTCTGTTCTGAATATGCGCTTCCGGGTTCTTCAGAATTGGCTAACAACGCGATCAAAGGTTTAGGAAATCGAAATGGTGTTCTCTTACCAAACCACGGAACCCTGGTGGTTGGTCCTGATATGCCCATGGCGCTAACCATTTGTCATGTCGTGGAGAAAACAGCCCATATTTATATTTTGGCAAAAAGCATTGGTACTCCCAATTTGATTTCAATGGAAGACATCCTCGCTATGCAGGATTATGCCAAAAACCAATATGGGCAAAAATGATGAGGTGATAGGAATTTTGACTGATGAATTTTCATCAACCCGACCTTAAAATTTTACTTTCATAAGATGGAAATATTCTAAACGGTTTTTTTTGCATTCATCACCAACCTATCGCAAGCCCATTCTTTTGCTACAATGGGTGCTAGTGAAAACCCATTAGGTAACACCAGCGTTCCTTGACGATTTAAGTAACGAAAATTATCATTTTAATTAGGTGATTTTGGTGTGACTCATTGCCCCGTAAACTGTATATTAAGCAAAAACGGGGAAGAAAGTGGTTCGAAACAGGTCCCTCTTGAGGCTGGGGAAAATCATCACCGCGGTAAAACCGCTTTGCGAACCCTCAAATCTTGACCGGTGGTGTCGCCCAAAGTCCCGCGACGGCCAGACCGGCGAGGATCACAGCGAAACTGGCCAGGGAGATGAAGAAATCCCCGCTTAAATCGAATGAAATTCCCATCAGAAAAGGTCCAACACTGCTGCCAGCCACAGCCGCCGTCCAAACGCTGCCCCGTATCTTCCCCAGATGCTTACGTCCAAAATAACGCACCCAAACGGTATTGTTCAGTCCGCCGAATAAACCCTGTGCCAACCCCAGGATCAGTATATAGACCCAAACAACAGCTGCACTCGGAGCGTAGATCAGCGCCCCAATCGCGGCGGCATAAAGCCCCAGCGCGCCGGAAGTCATCCAGCGCAGCTGCACGCGGTCGGCAATCATACCGCCACCGAGCTGGAAAACAGCCGAAATCACCATCAGCCCGGTGAAACTGGCGGCGGCCTGCTCTTCGCTCAGGCCCTTGGCGGTAAAGATGGGCAGTAGATTGAAGGTGATTGCGGTCGCGATGGCTGCCCAGGCAGCCCAAGCCAGGGTCAATATCCAGTAAGCGCGTGTGCGCAGGGCCTCTTTGAGGTTGAACTCGTGCTCAGAGGAGACCAGGTCTGGTGAACCCAGGGGAAATGAAGGGAGATCGCCGTCGATGGTTTGGCCGATATCCTCAGGTTTGTTGATATAGAAAAAATAGATGGTTGGGAGCAGGATGACGAGCACACTGGCGCCAGTCAATAAATACGATGTTCTCCAGCCCACCAACCCGATCAATGCCAGGATGCTGATCGGGACTGCGCCGATCATCAGACTGACAACCACATTCTTGATCCCAGAGACAGTGCCCAATCGATCACGAAACCACATTGGCAGCATATTCACAGAGAGCAGTTCCAGAGCACCCTGCCCGAGCATTCTCAAGAAGAAGAAAGCGAGAAAAAGCATGGGCAAATTATGGACCCGTGAAATGAAAACACAAGCCAAACTGAATAGGCTGATGATGACGAAGAGTGTCTTGCGGATGCCAACACGATCTGACCACTGTCCGATATAAATCTGGGGCAACGAAGCCAGAATTGTGCCGAACATATAAGCGCCGGTAAGCTGGGTCAGGCTGAGGTCAAGTGATTCACGCAAGGAGGGATTAAATACAGAGACCATAAAGGTCTGTCCCGGGCTGGTGAAAAATGCCGCCAGGATAGAAATGGGTAAAATGATCCAGCCGTAGAAAAAGTTGGTCCGCCTTGCCAACCAGAAATTCACCTTAGATTGCATGGTCCCTTGGATACTCCTAT
>JBDLJO010000071.1:0-11385 GCA_039714275.1 Chloroflexota bacterium
GTGTGTGCGAATTATCACCGGGCCGAATATGTCGGGAAAGAGTACATTCTTACGTCAGGTGGCCTTGATCGTGCTTATGTCGCAAATGGGGAGTTTTGTGCCTGTTGATCGGGCGCGCATTGGCTTGGTAGATCGGATCTTTACTCGCATCGGCGCGCAGGATGAAATTCATGCCGGGCAATCAACATTCATGGTTGAAATGGTTGAAACTGCCACCATTTTAAATCATGCCACTTCGCGCAGCCTATTGATCCTTGATGAAATTGGCCGCGGCACCAGCACCTACGATGGGGTATCGATTGCCTGGGCAATCGTTGAATATTTACACAATCATCCAAAACTGCGCTCGAAAACCCTATTTGCTACGCACTATCATGAATTAACACAGTTATCCGATTTGCTGCCGGGTGTGCGAAATTATAATGTCGCCGTGAGTGAAGCCGATGGTGAGGTCGTCTTTCTATATAAAATTGTCCCGGGTGGAGCAGATCGTTCCTACGGTATTCATGTGGCCCAATTGGCAGGATTACCGCATCCGGTAATCCTGCGAGCAGGGGAGATATTACGTCAATTGGAAGCCACTTCTGGGAACACGGTAGAGATTGATGCTCATGCCGTGCAGCAGCTCAATTTATTCCCGGAAACTAACCCGCTGCTGGATGAGCTGCGTGAGCTAGATGTGAATGCACTTTCTCCAATCGAAGCCCTCAACCGTTTATATTCCTGGCAAAAAAGATTTATAAAAGAGGAGTAGCCGGACTTCTAAGGGTTGTTAAAGGGGGAGAAGCTAATTCAAGCGCCTGGTTTCAAACTTGTGTACAGTGCAACTTGATTACCTGTTGGATCGGTGAAAATCGCGAACCAACCTACCTGAGGGATTTCAGTTTTTGGAACAAGTGTTGAACCGCCTAAAGATTCGATTTTTGCCAGGTTGTCCTCGATATCATCGGTGGCGATATGTACGAGTACTGTCCCAGCAGGGTTATTTTCGCTGACTGGATTAAAACCGCCGCCTGGGCCGTCTTCAGTCTCAAAAATTGTGTAGTTCATCTCGGGAAATTGTTGAATTTTCCAGCCAAAAGCTTCGCTATAAAACTTACCAGCAGCTTCTCGATCCTGCGCTGAAAATTCAATATGGACAATATTGTGGTTTGCCATCTTGTTCCTCCTATAGAAATACGGATAATTGAGATAGTTATTATAGCAAAAAAGTTCTGAAAAATATAATTGGATTCTCCCTGCTTAAAATAACAAACCCAGGTTTCAATCAAGCTTCCTGGGTTTGTATTTAGGATTATTTTCCGAGGATTGGTCAAACAAATTACGTTTTGTCAGTCCTGTTCGAGAGCATTTTCTACGACAGCAACAACCTCGGGTAAGTCAATGCCCAAAGTTTCCAATGTTTTTAGGGTGGGTATGCCATTCGGGGTCCAACCGCGTCGTTTATAAACAGTGTCCACCAAATGATCATATTGCTTTTCTCGATACTTACGCAATTCCGTGATCTTTTTATCGGTGCTCAGATTTGATGGATCAATGCCGGCAAGTTCTTGAAGCTGCGTATCGTACCGTTCCTCTCGGGACTCATATTCGTCAGTTGTAACCGGGCCCACCGCTCGATAGGGCATATAATCATGTTCACGAGTGCCAAATCCGACTCTCAGGTTGAAAACTCGCTGGAAGTTATAAACTCGCTCAGACTGGGCGATTAAATCATCTGAACTAACTTTGTTGCCAGTAACACCTTCGTAAACCCAGGTGTAGTTTTCAACATGTTCGGGTACTTTTTGTGGTTCATCCGTATCAGCATTATTTTCAGGCTGAATATCGTTCCAGGGCAGCTTGCACAGCCCATGTAAGCTGAACCAGGTTCGCCACATAGGGAAGTAGTGCAGTGCTTCGGCTTTATCCTCAAAGGTTGGCAGTTGTTTGTTTACTTGATCCATGAAGATCAGCCAGGCTTCATCGTGCTGGCCGCCTTTGAGAGCCATACCGTAACCGCCTTGTTGGGCAATTGATTCCTTGGTTACGTATTCGGAAATTTCCATTCCTTTTACTTCCATCGCGATGTCGTGGAGGAATGCAGCATCGGCTCCATATTCCTGGGCGAAGTACTTTTTCATGAAGCGTGTGCCTTGACCAACAAGTAAGCCAAATCCTTCGCCGCGGGCCATCTGGTGGAGCAGCTCCAGGGCAACTTTGATATTGCCCCAGGTTAATTCAAGGCCTCCAGTTTTCTCAGCGTCAAGGATGCCGTACTGCCAGCACTCCATCACAAAAGCCACGGAATTTCCAAAAGAAATCGTATCAACACCGTACGTATCACAATAGAAGTTCATTTCGATAATTGCGTTGGGATCGTAAACACCAATGTTGGATCCTAATCCGGCGGCGTTCTCGTATTCAGGACCGTCTACAAGTACGATTTCACCAGCGTGGGGGCCAGTGACTAAATGAAAGTGATCAACACCGTGGGAGCAGGACATTGTGCATCCCAGCCAACACCCATCAACCATGCCTTGGGTAAAGGCCGCTTTCCAAACTGTCGAGTCGATTTTATTGTGTTCTGGATGTGCCCCATAGCGGAAGTTATTGATGGGCAGCAGGTCGAAGTGATCCATGATTTCGACCAGGTGCGCAGTGCCGATATTGCGCATTTGATTTTGGGATTCGTCAAGGTCGGCGATCTCGGTGTTGATGCGTTTGCCAGCTTTGCGAATCAAAGCCCGGTCAGCCGGTCCGTTGCTGCTTCCCCCAATACTGCTGTAGCGTACGACAATACCTTTGATACCTTTATCGCGGAAGACTCGTCCGCCGCCGCCGCGAGCGGCTTGTTTGACTCGTGTTTCCTTGCGGCGCACATCATACCAGCTAAGGTTAAGTGCGGCATAAAGAATATTGTCGGCAGCTTGACCGGCACTGACTACAGATATCCCTTTTTTACTTCGTTCATCATCGGCATACATTTCAGTGAGGATTGAAGTCAGTGGGTAGGTATTAAGTGTTTCTTCTGGTGCAGCCTCGATGCTGACTACACCGGTATCGCCATCAATAACGATAATCACATCATCCTTGGCTTTTCCCTGGATTGAGAGGGCATCAAAACCAGAAAACTTGAGGTAAGGTGCAAAATACCCACCACCATTACTGTCGATGACTGAGTGCGTCAATGGAGAAAGCGTTACAACGGTGCTTTTCCCCAAACCGGGATAAGCTGTAGTACCACAGATTGGACCGTTAGCGATGACCAATGCGTTTTCTGGATCATCCCATTTGGTGGAATCTTTGATGGCGTTCCACAATAACCAGAGTGCAAAGCCCCGACCACCAGTGAATATATCCTTCATTTGCTGTGTAACAGGTTCTTCATGGATGCTGTTATCGGATAAATTGATATGTAAAGTGCGGTTAGCATAGCCGTGCACTACCGGGCGTAATTGATACTGATATTGATTAAGAAGCGTATGGGACGCTCGAAGCTGCTCAATAGATTTGGATTTTGTAGCCATGTAAAAAGGTCTCCTTATAATGGCGAATTGTGGCAAAAAGTATCCTGCAAACCGGGCATCTTAACGCAGGAATATCATACGATTGTACCTTCAAAATGTACATGAAAACAACGTATATTTTATCATGCCTTTTTTCAGGGTTTTGCTAAATGGGGCGGTTCCTAGGATTATTTTTATTGCATGAAGGGCATTTTCTAGATATCAATCCCCTCAAAAGCGTTGGGATTAATCTTATTGTGCCGAATTATTGCGTATAGTGTATACGAATCTATCGAACAACAGACAGGGTATAAGGCTTCACTCCGAAGAGACCCCATCTTGCATCTGGTAGTTGAACAATGTATAATATTCAAGTACAATTGTAAGAATCATCGAATTAATTTGGTGATGGCATTTTTGGTTAGGTTTGTTTATTTAACCAGCAGCGGTTATTAAATCAGATCATAACCAAATCTTGGATGTTGTAATTCATTTATTTAGTAATATTGCAGGACTGATACATTCAAAAATAAGGTGTGATTTTTACCCAATCGGGTACAAATATATGTATCGCAAGCTAATTATCGTCATTATCATATTTCTTATAGCCGGGGGGATAGTTGGGTGTGGTCCTAGTGAGACTGTGAGTGAATTTAAGGAAAATTCGCGCTTTAGCGGCTTTTACGATGATCTGGGTGGTATGGAAGTTCTTGGTCCGGAAATGTCACCGGTATTTGCACGTAATGGAGTTGAATATCAATATACTACGTCTGCGATGATGTTTTTTGACCCCAGCTTACCTCGAGGCCAGCGTTATGGCCTCATGTCCCTTGGTTTAGAGTTGGGTATTGCTGAAACTGCCACAGATGCTAATGCTCCCGGTGGACACCCCATCCATGAAAAATTTAGAAATATTTATGATTCAATGGGTAAAGCTCGCTATACCGGATTGCCGTTAACAGATGGCCGCTATAATGCTGAGCGCAGTCGATTTGAACAATATTTTGAGAATGTGGGGTTTTATCAATTAGATGCAGATCCAACCGGGGTGGTCAATTTAATTGAATATGGTGCCTGGTATTGTGCTGAGCATTGTGATTATGATGCTGTTTATGAGGCAGCCCCCACGTTTGGTATTCTAACGGATGAACCATTTGATGAAACTTTTAGTGAGGCGATTCAACGCTACTATTCATCGAACTTTATTGGGGAGCCATTAACCGAACCCTATTTTGGCGACGATGGTCTGCAAGAGCAGATTTTTGAAAATGTGGTTGTGGTTGAGGCATTGAATATGCCAGGTGGTATTGGCTTAGAACCTGTTCCAGCCTTATTGGGGGTTCAAACGCAGCATAATGCCAATTTGAAAGTGCCCAGCTTTTTTAAAGAATATATCCTTATCAATGGCGGATGGGAATTTGCTGGAGAGGCTATTACAGTCTATGAGCGTAGAAGTGATGATCTCTATCGCCAGTGTTTTACCAACTTATGTCTGGATTATTACCCCAACCATATTCAAGGGCAGCAGGTGCGAGTGACACCCCTGGGCTACGCTTATCATGATCGTTATTATGTAGTTCAAGCTGAACAGCAGCAACCGAAGCAATCCCAGACACAAGACATCACACTAGCCGCGTGGGAGGAATATCCCGTTATTGCTCCCAATGAGCAGCAAGTGATTGGGGTTGCGGTTTATGCGAATAGTGTTCCCCTGGGTGAATATGAACCGGTCTTAACTTTATCCATACAGTTAGCCGACAAGAGCGATCTTACTTACGCCTATTCCTTTGCCCCGACGAGTGCAGAAACTGGGAAATCATCCCTGACGATAAATCCAATTGAAGCGCCGCATGGCACGCGTGTGCTATATGAGGTTTGCGCCTGGCGAAATGCCCCATCGGATCTTTGCGTTCTAGATGATTTTTTGATTTGGTGGTAATTTGCCGAAAATTGTGTAGAAGATGCTGATCCCGAAAAAGAATTCCGGGGTCAGTTTTTTTTGCCTTATGGTCGTGCTTCGCTGATGATTTCAACTTCGAATATGGGTGGTCCAAGGCTGAAAACGGAAATTTCAAATGGGAAGCGCGTTTGATCGGTTATTTCCATCGTTGTACTCCATTTGCGAATACCGATTGGATTCCCGTCTTGGTCGTAGGCGATTGCGGCAACGATCAGATGTTGAACTGAACTTTCTCCGGTAGAGATTTCAACAGTTCCCCGTACAATTGCAGAATTTGAATCAAGAATATTTTCTTCAAGCTGTGTTTTTGTTTCCAGGTAGCGCGTTTCATCGATGATGGGCAGGGCGGTTAATAGTTGGATATGAACTGATTGATAGGGCGGCACGGGTTCAGGGAAAAAAGCCGCTACAACGATTGAGCTCTCTGCTCCAACTTTATTGATCGGCGGTAGAGCTGTACCCTGTGCAAGCAGGTCGCCGCTGGCAGATAAAAGCGTGATTGAAGCGGTAATATTCTCTAAAGCATGCGATTCCCCATTGTTTACCAAGGCTATACACCATAATCCGCCATCGGATGTGGGGTAGCAGCGAGGTTGATTTACTTCAGCAGAAAATGGTGTGGGAGTTGGAGGGATAGCATGATTGCCGTCTCCCATAGGTATAATGATCTTAGTGCCGATGGAGAGAAAATTGGGATCAATCCCCGGGTTAGCTGCCAGTAAGTCATCCAGTGTAAGGCTGTGCCGGTAGGCGATAACCGACAAAGTATCATCCTTTTGGATCTGATAAAGAAATGGGGTGGCAGATGGCTGTGGCAAGGAGGTTGCTTGAATATTATCCTCGGCGTTGTATGAACTGGTTGTCGGTGTTGAGGTGTTATAAGGCGTTATTGCGGGCAGCGTGGGTGTAGAGACCGTGGCCTGCTCACTGGGAGGCGCTGCGCAAGAGCTGCCCAAAAGTATCGTAAAAATTATGCTGATGTAGAAAAAAACTTGACGTCTCGTCATCATCTTGTCCAAATAAAATATATTGATCGTGAGCTGCGTAATTTTGCGGTTTCCTTTTAGGTGTTTAAATATTAAAATATAGATCTACCAAGACAGAGCCGGGCTGCGCCATAAATATTGGTGCAATTTTATCGTAACCCGCTCTGGAAAAAGCCGGTAATCTTTATAACAGAGTCTCTCAATATCGGCAAGATAGACTCGTTTTATGGTATCCTCCTGCCTTGTGAAAAGCAAATTATCTTTGAATGAATATTCAGAAATTTATCAGGGTTTTAATGCTCCAATTCATGTTTTGGATTGTGGAAAAAAATGTGCCCCACATAATGATTTTGGGATTCCTTTTTGCTGCGATACCAATCACGCTGTACCCACGGCTTATAAAACTGAATGGGCGTATTTGAGTAAGCACACAAACTTGTGGCATTTGTGGAGATCTGACTCCGTTGAGGATCAAAATTGCTTAGAAAAGCAAACACCGGATCACCAAGTGTTGATTGCATGTTTGGGGCATCAAGATTGTCAGCGTGATTTTCGATCCATTACTTGCAGAGCCTTCCCTTTTTTCCCTTATGTAACAAGCACAGGAAAATTTATTGGATTGTCGTATTACTGGGAATATGAAGAACGCTGTTGGGCGATTAGTCATTTGGAGCAAGTAACAGATGAATATCGAGCGCAGTTTATAATAACTTATGAGGGCATTTTTGAAAGGAACCAACAGGAGCTTGAAAACTTTCATTTTCATGCTCAAATGATGCGCAAGATTTTTTCCAAAAAGGGACGAGCTATTCCATTACTTCACCGCAATGGGCGAGCTTATAAAATCACCCCGCACAATGAACGCTTACGTCGTGCGGATGCGGCATCTTTTTCAAAATTTGGACCTTATGCGATTGCAGATTGGCTGCCTTTCCCTGATGAGGCATGAAAACTATGTATTAAAAAATTATGTCAACTATGCAAGCTGAGTTTACTTTAGGAGAACGTCATTATCCAGATCGCCAGGGACCGGCGCGCTGGATAATTTCTCATGCTACGCGCTATTGGTATATCATCTTGGTCATGATTTTAGGTGCTGCGGGGAATGCCGGATTAGCGGCGGTGGTGCCCATTTATGTTGGCAAAGCGATTGATTTAATTAATTCAGATCAATTCAATCAGGATAAGTTGATCGCTATTGTTTCCGCAATCGCAATTACACAAGTTGTGCGCGGTATATTGCAGCTTGGCCGCAATTTTGGAGCCGAACTGATCGGCCAGAATTTGGAACGGAATATTCGCGAAGAGTTATATGTCAGCCTTCTGGGAAAGAGTATGACTTTTCATAATTTGCAGCCCGTGGGGGACACGATGGCTCGGGCAACGAATGATGTTCGAGAAATTAATTTGATGTTCAACCCGGGCATCAACCTGGTCGTTGGGTCAGCGAATTTCATTCTTATGCCGCTGATCTTAGCCCCCCGCTACCATCCAGCATTGATTTTGTCACCCCTGTTTTTTACGATATCCTATTTTTTGGCCTTGTGGCAGTACTTATATGAACTTAAACCGATCACAATGCATGTCCGTGAAGCTTTCGGGGAATTAAACACCCGTTTAGCTGAAGCGATTGATGGTATTGAAACGGTAAAAGGTATGGCTCAGGAACATCGAGAAATAAATATTTTCTCGGCTAATGCAAACAATTTCAAAAAACATTTTGTACACCAGGGTGATGTTGAGGCTCGCTTTATTCCGTTCATTTTAATGGCGATAACCCAATCTGCCGGACTATTTCATGCTATCTGGTTGTATCGCCAAAATATGTTGGACGTTGGCGATATCGTTGCCTACTTTGGTTTGCTGCTTTTGTTGGGGTTTCCTACTTTTGTATCGCTTTTTGCCTATGCTCATGTATCCATGGGGTTTGCTGGTGCTCGGCGGATTTTATCCTTAATCAACCGTGAAAATGACCTTGATCAGAATCAGGCCGGATATACGGCCCCGATGACTGGAGCGGTGGAATTTAGAGATGTTGAATTTGGTTATCAAGATAACCAATCGATTCTCACGAGAATTAATTTAAACGTGCGTCCTGGTCAAACGATAGCCATTGTTGGCCAAACTGGGTCGGGTAAGACTTCGCTAGTCAAGCTTATTAACCGCACTTATGATGTTGGTGCAGGATCCGTGATTGTGGATGGTACAGATGTTCGCGCTTGGAATTTGGAAGCTCTGCGAAGTCAAATTTCGATTATTGAGCAAGATATTTTTCTGTTTTCGCGCTCCATCGCTGAAAATATTGCTTTTGGGAAGCCAAACGCCACTCAAGATGAAATTGAAGGTGCAGCCAAAGCTGCACAGGCTGATGCATTTATCAAAGCATTTAAGGATGGTTACGAAACCAAGATTGGTGAGCGCGGTGTGACACTTTCTGGAGGGCAGCGCCAACGCCTAGCTCTTGCCCGTGCTTTCTTAACCGATCCTCGCATCCTTGTTTTGGATGATTCCACCAGTGCAATTGACAGCGCAACGGAAGATAAAATTCAAAAGGCTATTTATGCTGCTGCAGAAGGACGGACAACTTTTATCATCACGCATCGGTTATCACAAATTCGATGGGCTGATCTAATTGTGGTAATGAGGCAGGGCGCAATTGTTGAAATGGGAAGTCATGATCACCTGATGGCTTCATCTCATGCTTACCAACGAATTTTTGGGAATAATAACTAAGATATGGGTTTTTTCTCTAGCTTGGGCGAAGAAGCTTATGACCGTGTTTATACAGACCGCGAACTGATTCGACGGCTGTGGTTCTATTTCAGCGCTTATCGCGGCCGTCTTGCAGGTGTTGCTTTCTTGCTAATATCGCTGGCTGCGGCTTCGGCTGGACTGCCCTTATTTGTCTCTTATGGTGTTGATTTAATGTCAGCATCCCCCACAGATTGGGATATTATCTTGCTAGCAGGGGCGGTGTTAGGCGTTGGCATATATAACTGGGGCGCTAATTGGATCAGACGGCGTCTAACCGCTCGCTTGATTGGCGATGTGATTTACACCATCCGTACGGATGCTTTCCAAGCAGCGGCAGCACATGATTTGTCTTTTTATGATCGATTTTCTTCCGGAAAAATAGTATCTCGTATCACGTCCGATACACGTGATTTTGGGCAGTTGGTCACCCTAGTAACGGACATCATTGCTCAGATGATTCAGGCATTGATCTTAGCAATTGTCCTGATTACAATCTCTTGGCAGCTTTCTTTGGTTATATTTGCCTTTCTCCCGATCCTTTTTTATTTTTCAAAAGCCTTCCGTGGTTTAGCACGCAAGGTTACCCGGCGGGGGATGCAGGCTATGGCGGTTGTCAATGCAACGATCAAAGAGACCATTAGTGGTATTGTTGTGGCTAAAAATTTCCGTCAAGAGGCTGCCATCTTCGATAATTTTGATCAAGCTAACCAAACATCTTTCAAGGTTAACGTGCAGCGTGGTTTTGTGCTTGCACTAGTTTTTCCATCTCTGAATGCTTTGGGAGGTATTGCGACAGCAATTTTGGTTTATGTTGGAGGTTTAAATGCCGCTGCAGGGGCAGTAACTGTGGGTGCTTTTTATCTGTTCCTGATGAGTCTTGATCGCTTCTTTTTTCCAGTGCTCAATCTATCTGCTTTTTGGGCGCAGGTTCAATCAGGATTGTCGGCTGCTGAAAGGGCGTTTAGTTTAATCGATGCTGAATCATCTGTCGTACAAATCGGAGATCGAGATGTAGCGAGCTTGTCGGGAGATATTCGTTTTGAGGGTCTTACTTTCCAATATACAGAACAGGAGCAAGTGCTTGAGGATTTCAATGTTCACATCTGTCCGGGAGAAAGTATCGCGCTCGTGGGGCATACCGGGGCTGGGAAATCATCAATTGCCAAATTGATCGCCCGTTTTTATGAATTCCAGGATGGCAATATCTTTGTGGACAATCAAGATATCCGCACCCTTAATTTGGGGCAATACCGGAGTCAATTAGGCATTGTTTCCCAAACACCATTTTTATTTTCTGGTAGTGTAGCTGAGAATATTTGTTATGCACATCCTAATGCTTCGGCTAAAGAGGTTGAATTAATTTCTTCACAGATAGGTGCTGGAGAGTGGCTGGGTACACTATCCGATGGATTGGCAACACAGGTTGGAGAACGAGGTGCGCATTTATCTATGGGCCAGCGTCAAATGGTATCTTTGCTGAGAGTACTGCTGCATCGCCCGGCTATTTTCATTTTAGATGAGGCAACGGCCAGCATCGATCCATTTACTGAATGGCAAATTCAACAAGCTCTACAAATGATTCTCGCCAACAGCACAAGTATTTTAATTGCACACCGTCTCTCAACGATCAAAGCGGCAGATCGAATTTTGGTGCTAGAGAAAGGCAGCGTGATTGAGGAAGGGACTCATGATCAACTGACGCAGGCTGTTGGACATTATGCTAATCTGTTTAATACTTATTTCCGGCATCAAGCGATCGATTACAAACCCCCTGGGCTAGAAAGCTAAAAACATCGATTAGATTTTTACTTTATTTACAACAAAAGACTGATGTTGAAAGAAATAAACATCAGTCTTTTGATATTCTGGTTGCTAATCTAAATCGCAGCTTGAATCCAATTTGTAGAATGCTTATGGGGGATTAGAAGCGGGAATCCTGGGTGCTGCTAAGAGAGACCGGATGGTAAGTGGGCTCTGGGGAAGGGCGCCGAAGCTCTGAGCGGGTAGTACGCTTTGGAGCAGGCTGGGGTGCACGAGCCTGAACGGGGGTTTGTTGGGTTGATGGACGGCGGGAAAAAGGAGCTGGTTTACGGTTTCTCCTGGAAGAACTGCGGGTAGAACGCCGGCGCTGCTGAAGGTTGTCAGCCTGCCCTTCGCGGAAGAGCCGGTCTCCAGCCATAGAGATGGTGCCGATGAT
>JBDLJO010000072.1:0-11381 GCA_039714275.1 Chloroflexota bacterium
GGGGGAGATCCTTTCCAAGATACAAACGAATCCTATGATCCCGTTACTGATGTCTGGACCACGCGCGCTCCTATGCTGACGCCGCGCCAGCATATCAATTGTGATGTGTTGGACGGCAAGCTCTATGTAATCGGAGGACTGAGTCGGCAGGGTGTATCGGACAAGAATGAGGTGTATGATCCCGAATCGGACACATGGGGCGAACTATCCCGCCTGCCCAGCCCCAGGCATGGTTGTGGTGTTGCGGCAGTGAATGGAAAAGTCTATGTATTAGGCGGCGCGCAGGAGGAGGCCATAGTAGCTACCGTGGAGGCTTACAATCCGACAGCAGATGCATGGGAAGCCAAGGCCAGTATACCCCTTCCTATTCTAGAGCCCGGTATCGCAGTGATGGACGGCAGAATATACGTCGTCGGCGGACAGAGCAATATGGCGGATGCTCTTGCGAAAGTTCTTGTCTATGACCCTGATAAAGACCAGTGGAGTAAAGCCTCGGCTTTGCCCCGGCCTATCCAGTTCGCGGGCGTTACCGCACTAGCTGGTAGCTTGTATATCGTGGGAGGGTGCAGCACAGTCTTCAAGCCATCTTCAGAGGGCTTGATTGGCTCTCTGGGGCAAAGAACATGAAATAGCCATAATAAAATGTATTAGGGGACTCCCTGCTTAAGCGGGAAGGGGAATGGCGCTCACCTTGCGTGAGATTTGATGGTTTGTGGGCTTTGCCAAGACATATCCTTGTTGCGGAGGACCGGTAACAATTATCATGATAATGGTAAACGGGATATTTGGGACTATCAAGGAGATGATGCAATAGACTTATGGACACCCTAAAAATTATCTCACTCGTGACCGGTGCCACCGGCGCTATCGGCGAAGCCATCGCCTTCGGATTAGCCAGGCAAGATCACCACAGCGTCTATCTCGTCGCTCGAAACAAATCTAAAGCCGAAAGGGCGGTCAAACGTATCATCGAGGCTACTGGCAACCATCACGTAGACTATCTTCTGGCTGACCTTGGGCGCCGCACTGATATCTACGCCCTGGCAGAAAATTGGGAAGGGCCGCTGCATGTGCTGGTCAATAACGCCGCCGCATCACCCAGAAAGCGCCAGGAGACACGAGAGGGGATTGAATATCAATTCGCCGTCAATGTATTGAGCTATTTCTGGATGACCGAAGCCTTCACGCCGCATCTCAAAGCCGGGTCACCAGCGAGAATTGTTAATGTTGCCAGCTATTGGGCTGGTGATTTGGATATCGACGATCTGGAGTTTAAGCACCGACCATACCGTAATGGTACGGCTTACCGACAATCCAAGCAGGCCAACCGTATGCTGACTGTGGCCTTTGCTGAACGCCTGAAACAATTTGATATCTCTGTGAATTCCTGTCATCCAGGCGATGTCAATTCTAAATTGAGCAGCGATTTGGGTTTTGGGGGACACGAATCTCCAGAACAGGGAGCAGCAACACCAGTTTGGCTGGCAACAAATCCTGTTGGGGTTGAAAAAACCGGAAAATATTTCTCTCATTTACGAGAAGAACGTTGTCGATTTGGGGAGAATCACCAAGCTGTAAAGCACCTATATCTGAAATGCTCAAGTTATTCTACAAATAGTTAAATTCGATAACAATCCAGCCAGACAAGCCTACACAGAATGCCTATATCGAGCGTTTCAATCGTACCTTCCGTGAAGATGTGCTTGATGCTTACCTTTTCACTTCGCTGCATGAAGCACGTGAGATCACGGAAGTATGGATCGAAGCGTACAATCCTATGCGCCCTCATCAGGCTTTAGGCAGCCTTTCGCCTCATCAATTTGCTGCTCACAAGGCAGGTACATCAGGAAAAGTACGCCAAAAGAGAACCGGAGAAAGTGAGCCGCTTTTGCGAAACAGTCTTCCCGGCCAACGGGGAGAACCCCGCACTCCGTTGCGCTGCGCTCGCAATGACAGAAAGCAGTTGTCATTGCGAGGAGCATTATTCCGCGACGAAGCAATCTCCCTCAGCGCCTGGTAAACTGTCTCTGCGAGGCGCTTTTGCGAAGCCACCTTAATACTCCTATGATTACAGCGCAATTATTGATAGAATTACAGCAGGAAGGTGTAGGCCATGTGTAAAAAGTTGCTTCCCGGAATACTATTATTCCAAATTGGTGCCTTGATCGCCATCATATCCGCCATCGCCGACCTTGTGGGCTTGGGCGGCCCATATCTTATGTACGGGCCAAAACAAATCGCCGGAACCGGTTTGGGGATTGTTCTGGGGTTGATTGGTTTAAGGGACATACTTCGAAAAAACAAATGGACACTTTTTCCCTCACATACGCCACTCTGTAGACGCAATAGACCCCCACATACAGGGTAGACAAATTTTCTCCTGACTTCGAATCAGTAGACTCCATGGAAATAATAGACTCTATGGAATTTTCACCACCATTTCCCATATTCCTCATCTCATAGAAATAAACAATGAAATAAACAATTTGTATATCTAATGAAGGTTTCTTAATTAGATGTATTCCTAGTACAATGTTATTATGCGCTATCATGGTACTGTTATCCTGCCCACAAGTGAATGAATAGCTACATTTTCCAGGTTATGCATGGGTGCTCCCTTGATCATTGTAGACATTGCACTGGCGCAGCTGATGATGTCAACCACACGCTGTGTTTTTCTCGCCAATGGAGATCCGCTGGTTTTAACGACGGAGCTTGACGTACCCTATCCGGAGGCTATTTTCTACGACACTTGTGTGCACCATCTGAAAATGGTGAAGGTATTGGTCGCAGAACCCACTTATAATAGAGGGTGTATTATATAAAGACAACAATGAGAATTCCCAAAAATAATTGATTGCAAGGAATTTATAATGTCAAGAAAAATTTTACTTATTGATGATGATGCTTTATTCCGGCGCAGTCTTAGCTTCCATTTAACGCAAGCAGGCTATCAAATACAAACAGCCGCCAGTGCCGAAGATGGTCTAAAAAGCAGTTGTGATCAGCCAATTGATTTGATTCTTTTAGATATCGGGCTGCCCGGTATGGATGGATTGGAAGCGTTGCGCCATTTTGACGATCAGGTTGGCGCACCGGTTATTTTTATCACTGCCCGTAGACGAGAATTGGACGAGATATTGGGACTTGAACTGGGTGCCGATGATTACATCACCAAGCCCTTCGACACCACTGTTCTTCTGGCGCGCATCAAAGCCGTGCTGCGCCGTTCACAGAGAAAACAACAACCAGTAGCAAATCCCGAAACATTTTCTGTTGGGGATATTGATATTGACCCTCGCTCCCACACAGTTAAGTTAAAAGGAGAACCAGTTGAGTTGACACCCATTGAATTTAAACTGCTTAAATCGCTTGCATTACAGGCTGGGCATGTCTTTTCAGCAGATGCTTTGTTGAGTAGTGTTTGGGGTGCTGAGTACATAGGACAACCCCAGGTAGTTTATGTTCATATCCGTGCCCTCCGTACCAAACTCGAAAGGAACCCTAACAGACCCAATCGGATTATGACCGTTCGAGGGGTTGGGTACAAACTTATTGCTCAAGAGATCTGATCATGCGCTCATTACGAACTCGTCTGGTCATCAGCCACAGCCTACCACTCCTAATTGTTATCTTACTAACAGGTTTTGCATTGGATTATGTGGTAGAAACGCGCATTTTATTGCCCGGTTTTGCTGATGAACTATCGAATGAAGCGAAATTGTTGGCCGAACTAACTGCACTTCAGCCTACTATCTGGGACGACTCTCAAGATGCTCAAGCCTATCTCACCCGACTTGAATCAATCTTAGCCCCCAATGTATCCATCTTCGATTTGGATGGAAATTTTCTTGCTTCAACCGATCCATCTCTAAATTACACTAACTTACCTGACATAACCCTAGAAGATATACTTTTAGAAGATGCTCTCATTCAGACAACATACAGCCGCCATTTGGAAGCCAGCGTTTTAGATGTTTTTGTACCTGTCCTGGATGATACAGAAGCTATCGTGGGCGTGATTCAGATGACCTATCACCTGAAAGATGTGTATGGGCAGTTTTTGGCACTCCGGCGTGTGATTATGGGGGTCTTGACCACTGCGGTCGTGCTTGGGATAGGTATTGCACTGCTATTAGCGGTAAATCTGAGTAACGCACTGCGGAAAATTTCAGTTTCAATTCATCAATTGACCGCAGGGCAAGAAGTTGCATTGACTGAAGAACAAGGACCAGAAGAAATCCGTGACCTGATACGGACCGTAAATATGCTTGTCGCCCGACTACGTGCACTGGAGACCACACGCCGAAAATTGCTGGCAAACTTGGTGCATGAATTAGGGCGTCCCTTGGGTGCATTGCTGTCAGCCATCCAGGCACTGGAAGCCGGTGCGGTTGAAAATGAGAATTTACGTCAAGAATTATTAATGGGAATGGAAGATGAAATTAGCATTCTCCGTCGATTGCTGGATGATTTGACAGGTTTATATGATCAAACGGTGGGATCGTTTTCGTTAGAAAAACAGCAGGTGAATCTGAACGAGTGGTTACCTAATCTATTCCGCACCCAACGGTTGGCAGTCGACGCGAAAGGATTATACTGGCAGAGCAATATTTCAAATAAATTGCCTGTGATGCAGATAGACCCCGAACGGTTGGCACAGTCCATTGGAAATCTGGTCAACAATGCCATAAAATTTACACCGCAGGGTGGCACGGTCACTGTGGATGCCGACACTCAAGCCGATGAAGTGTGGATTCGAGTACAAGACACTGGGTTTGGAATTCCTGTTGAAGATCAAGGGTTTGTGTTCACGCCGTTCTTCCGCGGCCGCGCTGAAACTAGGTTTCCACAAGGAATGGGATTAGGGTTGGGTATCGCCCGCGATTTGGTCATTGCTCATCACGGGCGACTGGAATTTGAGACCACTCCTGGGGAGGGGAGCAGTTTCACAATCTGGCTGCCAAGGCCACCAGAAACCCCAACAAAATAAACAACTGGGAATCATTATCTGCAAAAACAACCTTAAGGTGATCTTAAGGTTGTTTTTAGTTTGTCATAAGGACACGTGGAAAATTCTAAATTATGCTCACCTTCAATGAAAACACCAGTTTTTTTGTGAGGTCATATGACAAATCAATGGAATATTTCTTTCCGCTATTGGATTCTCTCTATCCTGATAATTTTATTACTTGGACTGCTGTGGTTATCCCGAGAGATGATTGGCCCGTTGGTAATTGGCGCACTAGTTGCCTTTGTACTAAACCCGGCCATCAGATTTTTAACAGATCGAACGAAGCTATCCCGCTCTTGGGCAGCAACCATTGTTCTCCTGGCTGGGTTAGCAGGGCTTTTTTCTCTTTCCACCCTAATGGTACCAAGACTGATTGCTGAAATCCAAATTCTTTTCGTTGATCTTCAAACAATCATATCCCAAGTCCAAGCAACGCTGACTCAACCAGTGACTATTCTGGACTGGGAGTTTCGCTTTGAGCATTTGATGCCAGATCTCACCAAATTACTTTCAGAGAGTATCACAGCTATTCCAGAAAATGCATTTCATCTTCTGGAGGCCACTAGCAAAAATCTGATTTGGGGACTGGTTATTCTAGCAACTGTGTTTTATTTGCTGCGCGATTGGACCCAGTTAAGAAATTGGCTGTTTGAACTTTTTCCAAAAACATATCAAACAGATGCAAAGCAAATTTATATCGAAATCAGACAAATCTGGCAGGGATATCTTCGGGGAAATCTGGCCTTGATGGTTATCGTTGGGATCATGTTCACGCTTGCCTGGTTAGCTATTGGTCTCCCAGGGGCATTGATTCTGGGGCTAATAACGGGCGTACTTACCATTATCCCAGATCTCGGGCCTGCCATTGCGGCAGGCCTGGCGGCCATAGTCGCTTTATTCGAGGGTTCCACTTATATAGATATTAGCAATTTTTGGTTCGCCGCACTGGTAATGGGTATTTATTTGCTCTTGATCAACATTAAAGGAATCTGGATACGACCACGAATTTTTGCTCGCAGTGTGCATATGCATGATGGCATCGTTTTTATTGCCATTATGGCTGCGGTGGTTTTGCAAGGCATATTGGGCGCGTTGGTTGTTGTTCCGGTATTGGCATCTGTGGGGGTATTAGGTCGTTATATCTATAATCAGTTTACCGGAGCCTCCCCCTGGCCACCAGACAAAGTAGAAGAAACTGCAAATGATTAACTTATTGGATTTTGAACCGTGGTGGCGCTTCGGTGTCGCGCTGCTAATTGGGGCGCTGCTCGGTATGGAGCGTGAGTTTATCCAACAGAAAGAAGATGCCGCTGATTTTGCCGGCATACGCACTTTTTCGCTGATTGCTCTATTGGGATCGGTAACAGCCTTTATGGCAACCGATTTTGACATCCTGTTAATAGCCTTATCACTGGGAGGATTGATTTTGCTGATTACAGTGAGCTATTTCGGAAAACTTAAGGGCAACAAAAGAGTGATCGGTATCACCACCGAAGTGGCAGTCATGTTGACATTCTTGTTTGGCGTGTTGGTGATGGGCGACCAGAGTAAAGTTGCCATCGCTCTAGCTGTGCTCACCTCACTTATGTTGGCACTGAAAGGCAGGCTGCATGGGTTCATCCGCCGAATGAGTGATGAAGACTTGCGTGTGACGCTACAATTTGCTCTGGTAGCAGCAGTTATTTTGCCCTTGCTGCCCGACAGGGCTATTGACCCGCTCGGCATACTCAATCCGTTTCAGGTTTGGCTGATGGTCGTATTGGTTTCAGGAATCGGATTTAGTGGTTATATACTGATGAAAGTGCTGGGACCTTCCCGAGGGATTAACCTAACGGGCATCTTAGGCGGTTTGGCAAGCAGTACAGCCACCACGATAAGTTTTTCCACTGCCAGTCGTAAAAATCCAGCAATGTCAAAGCATTATGCCCGGGCCGTCGTGTTGGCCTCAAGCATGATGCTGCCTCGTGTTTTGTTCTTGATACTTGTTATCTACCCGCCCCTGCTGCGAGTAGTCAGTCTTCCCCTCGCTGCAATGCTGGTTTCTGGGCTGGCGCTTGTCTTTTTTCTTCAGCGGAAAGACACCATCACCGAGAGCGACTTCGAGCGATCTTTCGATGTGGCGCATCCCCTCAAGCTATCAACGGCGATCAAATTTGGTCTGGTATTTGCGATTATATTTATCGGTATCGAATTTGCCCAATCATCTTTTGGATCGATTGGTGTTTATTTTGCTAGTGCATCGGCGGGGCTGATGAGTATGAACGCCGCTACGCTAAGCATCGTCCAATTGCTTAGTCAGGCACAATTGGATCTCCAGGTGGCAGGGGTTGCAATTGTTATCGCCGCGATCATGAACACAATCTCTAAAGGCGCGATCGTTTATTTTACAGGCTCACAAGCATTACGCCGGATAGTTATTCGTTCTTTTGGAGTGGTTTTACTCGCCGGGCTTCTCAGCAGCACATTGATACTGTGGTTAACCTAGGTGAGAGAGCAAAGAGTTTCGAAGTTGCTCTGAGCCGTAACTGAAGAAAATTTTATAGGTCTAGGTTTTGACACACGAAAATCCGCGTTTGCTATTTATTCTAGTCTTTCTAGTATAAGTACATAAAGGAAAAAATTCATGACATCTGAAATTGCCCTCACTTTAGCCATCATCGTTGGTGCTTTGATTGTGTTTGGCACTGATAAATTGCGCGTGGATGTTGTCGCACTTCTGGTGCCAATCATCGTTGGACTGACGGGTCTTGTCGGTCCCAAGGAAATCTTTGCTGGGTTTTCTAATTCAGCGGTCATTACCGTATTGGCAGTTTTTATTGTCTCTGGGGGATTGTTCAAGACAGGTGTTGCTGATATTTTTGGGAAGTTCATTTTGCGACTCTCTTTGACAAGCCGGAAGAGCCATATTTAATGGAGAAGAAATAGTATAGAAATTTTAAGTCAGGAATGACCGATAGGATGTAAAAAATGTACAAACGAATATTAATCCCCTTGGATGGATCGCTTCTGGCAGAACAGGCTTTGCCGCATGCTGCTGCCCTGGCAGAACATTTTCAAGCCGAATTGATTCTTTTGAAAGTCCTGAAACCTTTGTCGATCAATCTTAATTTGCCACCCGATTTTGTAAAAAACCATAAAGACGCAACAAGGAAATTGGCAGGCGAATATTTAGATCGCGTGGCTGCCCGTTTACAAGGAAAAGGGATTTTTAAAAAGATTGTCTCTGTGATTGGACGCCCTCATGAAGAAATTGTTCGCTTCGCTGAAGCAGAACAGGTGGATGTAGTTGTGATGTGTACGCGCGGCACTTCTGTGATTAGTCGTTGGTTGATGGGCAGTGTTACTGATCGCGTGTCGCGCAGTCTCAACGTTCCGGTATTATTTGTACGTGCTCAGAAAGAAGAGGAAAAATAGATCCTAGCAATATAAGGAGCAATTCAAACCATGCTCGATGCGTTGGGAAATCACTACGAACCAAATATACTGGCGACTATTGGCTTGATCATTGGTGTGGCCTTCTTAGGAAGCAAACTATTTCAACGATTAGGCATCCCCCAGTTGGTCGGGTTTATCGTCATGGGTGTGGTCCTGGGTCCGTCATATCTCAACATTGTTCCACTTGAATTGATTGAAGAATTGACGTTCATTAGAAAATTGCGTAGGGATTGATCGGCTTTGATATGGGCAGCCACCTACTGTTCAAAGACCTACGGCGGATGGGAAGAAGCATTTCTTTTGTTCTAATATTCGAAGCCGTCGGTACGTCAGTACTTGTCACAGCAGGAATCTACTTGTTTATCCAGAATTTGCCCACCGCACTCATCTTTGGTGCAATTGCGTTCGCAACCGCACCAGCAGCCACAGTAAATGTGTTGGCTGAATATGATGCTCACGGTCCTCTAACCACCAGCTTGTTGGCAGTAGTGGGGCTTGACGATGCGCTCTCCCTATTGCTTTATAGCCTGGCTGCAGCCTTTGCCGTGTCATCAATGGGTGGCTTTAGTACTACCATTGCATCCCAATTCCTGATATTACCGTTAATTGAAATCGGCGGTTCAGTTGGGTTGGGCTTGTTATTGGGTCAATTTCTCGATTTCATCATGAGCCGGGTAAAACGCCATCACGATGCTATGGCTATTTCTATTGCTTTCGTATTCCTGGCTGTAGGATTATCTGAGTCTCTAGGGTTTTCATTCATTCTGACAACAATGGTCTTGGGAGTGGTTGTTGTCAATCGCTTTCCGGAGCATGACCGCCATATTCGCTTTACAATCGAGCAGGCCGGTCCTGTGATCTATGTGCTCTTCTTTGCACTTGTGGGAGCGCGGTTACAGATCAGCCTGCTTCCCACAATGGGGTTGATGGGTATCGCATACGTGGTCTTGCGCAGCCTGGGCAAGTTTACGAGTGCATGGATAGGAGGTTGGTTTGGCAGAGCAGAACCGGTCGTTAGGGACAACCTGGGATATGGATTGCTCTCAGATGCAGAGGTCGCCATAGAATTGGACCTCGCCTCAGCCGGAAGATTCTCGCACTTGGGTGAAGAGAGGAAAGTGTTGGGAAGTCTAATTATTAACGTGGTAACAGCCACAACTTTTATAGTGCAAATTGTCGGTCCAATTTTTGTCAAAGTTGCCATCAGCCGAGCTGGAGAAATTGGGCAGGCAAAATTAGGGGATGGCGCCTGGGCATCGAAAGGAACCCCTGAATAATCCAACAATCCCCAAATGATTAGATATTGTTCAGTCGTCGCAGGAACAAAGGAGTGATGATGGAATCGAATACTCATCAGAAAAAGAACCACTGCCCCCATTGCCAGGAATTGGTGATCTTTAATGAAATCCATACTCGGACGTATGAGCATTTACATGAAGGGAAAAAGAAGGTGTGTGTCGTGGTTTTACGCTGCCCAGAATGCAAAAGAATAGCTAACCCCGTACTCGTCTCAAACACCAGAGAAAAGAAATATGATTGATACTTTAAGCGCCCCACCAACGAATCTGATAGCCCCACCCGTACTACACGAAGAAAATCAAACAGGAAACTGGTTCTCCCTGCCAAAAACTGATCCTGTTGCACAGCACTTGACCACCGCTCTTTGGGATCAGGAAGTTCAACCGGTTAGTTGGTTGGTTGCCCGACTTTCACAAGCCGCGTATATTTATTGTGAAGAGACCACGGGATGGAAGATTGTAGCGAAGTTTTACTTGCCTAAAACCGGAACAGATGCCGCTTATCATGCCGAACGCGAGTTCAAGCTTACCCAGCGAGCCTGTAAATGCTTTACATCTAACAAAGATTTGCGGTCTGTTCAACCGTTAGGAATATGGGAAGGCGTGATATTTTTTAAAAATGTAATAGGTCTTACGCTGGAAAATAAAATCGCTATTCGCCGAAACCAACCAGGCGAATTGGTTTGTACGCTTGAAACTGTGGGGAATTTTTTATCTACACTTCACAGAAACAGCCTCAAACGGAACTCTACGCCAGATTTTGGCCCGGCGGCAGATTATGCTTACAAATTGGTGGATAACCTGGGCAAACACGGTGTCCTTCAAAACCATCCTAGTGTTCATAACGGATTAGGGCGATTAATCGAGAAGTGGGCGACGGATCGGCGCATGTGGGATTATCAATTAGCCCTGAACCATGGGGACACCACTACCACTAATTTTATCTTTCCACCTGATGGTGGTGTTGTAGCTATCGATTGGGAACGCAGTGAATTTGCAGACCCTGTAGCAGACTTGGGCCATTTGATGGCTGAAGTGACCCATAGTGTTAATCAGAATGGTGGCAATTTTACTGAAGGTCAAATTCTCTCTCAACAATTGGCAGAAGCGTATTACGGTTTTCTCCCCACAAATTGGAATCCCGATGCACTCCTGCACCGGGTGCAGTTTTATCAGGCCACCAGCATGTTGCGAATTGCTCGCAATGGCAGGTTATCGCGCTTTGATAGATTGACCTTGGTTTTGCAAGCTTTTGCTTTACTTTCAAAATAAATCTATTTATAAGTTGAGCATGCATGTAAAAAGACTGTTTTTAAATCGACGATCAGAATTTGGGTCGAAGGAACTTATTGAGCATTGTCTGAGCAACCCCTGGCATAATTTCTAACCCAATTTTGGGGTGCAATGATCGTAGTATTGATCATTGTGGCACTCAGTTTGGGGATGAGTACCGTCGTCTTTGGTGTATTGGAAGTCGAAAAATGGTTTAAAAGACATAATTACTCAGGAGAACACTGATGTTATCCGATATTGTGCTAATCAGCGTGCTTATCTTGGCAAATGGTTTTTTCGCTGCAGCTGAGATGGCTTTACTAACAGTTCGAAAAACACGACTGAAGACTATGGCCGAAAAT
>JBDLJO010000073.1:0-11311 GCA_039714275.1 Chloroflexota bacterium
AAATTTTGTTATATGCTAAAGAGGTTGGACGTCCAATCTCTATCAGGGATCTGGTGAATATGCCGATAAATACGAGTACAAGATTACATCAAGTTAAATCTTATTTGCTCAACTATATTACGCAGAACCAACTTAAACGTAACGATCAACTGCCTTCCGAAGCGTCGATCGCTAAAACCCTGGGGGTCAGCCGCAATACTTTGCGTGAAGCGTATATCTCATTAGAAAATGAAGGAATCATCGTACGGCGTCACGGCATTGGTACTTTCGTGGCGCACTTCCCTGTTATTCGCGATTCGCTTAATAATTTCTCCCCCTTTGCCCAAATCATTCAGGATGGCGGGTACACACCAAAATTTCAGACCCTGTCTATGAACTTTGAACATGCACCAGCAGATGTTTATGAAGTATTTGGCGCCCCCCCATCTGAAAAAATTCGTCACATTAAACGTATTGTTCTCGCCAACCAACAGCCCGTGATTTACGTTGATGATTTTATCGCTCCTATCGTTGAATCAACGCAATTAGATTGGGATGCCTTTGATGGCAATATGGTGCAATTTCTTGCCGCATCACTGGACACTGCGCTTCACCAAATTCAATCCAGTATTCGTGCTGCGGCGCTTGACTCAGAGATTTCTCAATATTTAGATTTAGAAGCCGATTCACCAATTTTACGGGTCCATTCAACGATTTTTACCGTGGATAACCAACCCGTTAATTACAGTAAAGTTTGCTTCAATTCAGATATTGTGGAGTTAAATATCGTACGGATGATCCGTGCGTAATTTATTTTTTCTCAAGGAGAAAGGAGACAGCATTATGCGTAAGAGAAAAATATTTCTATTCGTAGTGGGGTTATTGATCATCGGTTTGCTGGCTGCATGCAAACCAGAAGTTCCTGCCGAACCAGTGGTGCAGGAAGAAGCAGCTCCTGTCGAAGAAGCAGCCCCGGCAGAGGAAGAAGCTCCTGCAGAAGAGCCTGTTATGGAGCCGGTTACCTTCCAGGTATTTTACCCGGTTGCCGTAGATGCCCCCATCGCCGCCATTCTGAATGGTTATATCGAGGACTTCCAGGCCGAATACCCCAACATTACCGTTGAACCAGTCTTCTCTGGAGGCTATGGCGATGTTCAAACTGCCATCCAGACCACCATTGATGGTGGCGGTGAACCTCCCGCTTTGGCAGTCATGCTGGCAACCGCTCTTTATGATCTGATCAACGCTGATTATATCTCCCCGCTGGACGGCTACATTGCCAGGATGGAAGGCGGCGATGCTTATGTGGATGATTTCATGCCGGCGTTTTTGGCGAATTCCTACTTCGATGACCAGCTCTGGAGCATTCCCTTCCAGCGCAGCGCTGTAGTGATGTATTACAACGTGGATATGTTTACCGCTGCCGGGTTGGATGCGCCCACAAGCTGGGCTAATTTGGCTGAAGCTGCTCAAGCGCTGACGGTTACTGAAGGTGAAAACACGAATTGGGGAATGCAGTACCCATCAGGTTGGCCTTACTGGCTGTTCCAGCCGCTTGCAATAGGTAATGGCCAGAACATCTTGAATGATGACTGCACGGTGGTATTTGATGACCCCGCAGTGATCGAAGCTGTTCAATTTTATATTGATCTCTCCGCTGAATATGGCGCTATGCCTGCCGGCGTACAGGCTGTATGGCCCACATCCAGCACAGATTTTGCCAGCGGCACAACAGCCATGATCGCCCATTCCTCCGGCAGTTTGAGCGGCATTATCGAACAGGCTGCCTTCGAGGTTGGCGTGATGCCTCTTCCTGGAAAGGAAGAAGGGACCTATGCCAGCGTCCCGGGCGGCGGCAATTTTTACATCATGAAGGGAGCTCCTCAAGCACAGCAGGATGCAGCCTGGAAATTTGTAGAATTCATCACCGCCCCCAAGTATGTTGCTGATTACAGCATTAATACTGGCTATATAGCAAACCGCACCAGCGCCTACGATACCGAAGCCATGCAGGCCTATGTTGTTGAAGTCCCCCAGGCCCTGGATGCTCGTGATGCAATTCAGTATGCAGGTGCAGAATTGGCCACCCAAAATCTTGGACAGGTACGTGGTATCTTCCATGACTATCTCCAAAGAGCATACAATGGTGAGATGAGTGCCGCAGAAGCAATGGCTGCCGCACAAGTTGAAGCCGATGCCGCCCTGGGAGATTTCTGCCACTAGATGGTATTGATCCCTAAATAATCTATAATGGGGTGACCAGGAAATTTATATGGTCACCCCACTTTTAATTACCTGTGCACGTCCATGCTTCACAGCAGATTTATTGTTGTCAGGAGCCTACTTTGAACGCACAAGTCACCCGTAAACCATTCAAGCCCTTACCTTATCTATTGATACTGCCAACCGCAGTATTTGTAGCCTTATTTACTGCCTGGCCCGTTCTGCTGTCGATTTATCAGAGTTTTTTCCGCCAGCGCATGAATATCGCCCGGTTCCGTGAACCAACCTTCATTGGGTTAGGTAACTATATTGACCTGTTCACCGACCCTTACTTCATCCAGGTTATCAAAAACACGCTCTATTATTTGTTTGGTACGGTGCCCATCAGCATTATGTTGGGTTTTTTATTTGCCCTGCTGGTCAATCGTAAAGTGCGCGGTATCGGCTTTTTACGTTTAGCGTTCTTCCACCCGATGGTGCTCCCTATGGTCAGTGCGGCGACGATCTGGCTATTTTTCTTCACCCCCAACTACGGTTTGTTTAACAGCACTTTGCGCTTCTTGGGATACAGCGGGGCTGAAAACTGGACCGGGAACCCCGATCTGGCTTTATTGTCTGTGATCATCGTCGCGATTTGGAAAAACGCTGGTTACTATATGATCTTTTATCTGGCCGGCATACAAAACCTACCCACCAATATTTACGAAGCGGCCGCGTTAGATGGCGCTAATGGCTGGCAAACCCTGTGGAAAATCACCTTTCCACTGCTGCGCCGAACGACCGTTTTCATCACCATTGTCGCTTTTATAGATGCCTTTCGAACGGTAGACCATATTTTCGTGCTCACCAGCGGCGGTCCCAGCCGATCCAGCACGGTAATGCTCTTTGAGTTATGGCAGCAGCGTTTCGAATTTCAAGACATTGGTGTATCTGCAGCCATCACAGTGATTTTTGTGATCGTACTTTTGGCTTTTACGGTGACAAATTTCCTCACATCTGAGCGTAGGGAGGCCTGAAATGACCGCAGCTGCCTCAAAATACCGCCGCTTATTAAAACAAATCGGTCAGTGGATCACTAACCTGTTGGCAGCCTTTTTGGCTGTTTTATGGTCTATACCGGTCATTTGGGCGTTGATCGCTTCTTTCCGTCCTGCCAATGATGCCATAAGCCGGGGTGATATTTGGTTTAGTACTAGCCTGACGGCGGAAAACTATCTTCGGGCCTGGTCGCTGGCTCCTTTTGGGCAGTATTACATCAACACCATTGTCGTCGTGATTATTATCCTGGTGGTGCAGTTTGTTACCATTATTCTGACCGGTTTTGCCTTTGCTAACTACGAGTTTTTTGGCAAACGCTGGATCTTCTTCTTTATCTTGCTGCAGATGATGATTCCCACTTCTGCCTTGCTGGCCCCCAATTTCGCTACCATCCGCTGGATGGGTCTTTTTGATACCCGGCTGGCGATTGCAATTCCCTATTTTGGTTCCGCTTTTGGCACTTTCCTGGTTCGGCAGGCATTTTTAGATGTCCCTCGTGACCTTGTTGATGCGGGCACGATGGATGGGTGTTCGTGGTGGCAGTTGATCCTCAATGTCTACCTGCCGCCCTCCGTGCCAGCGCTGGTTGCCTTTGGGCTTTCCTCTGCGACCTGGCACTGGAATGAATTCCTCTGGCCGCTGATCATCACCAACAGCGACAAGAGTCGACCTCTGACAGCCGGTTTGGTGCGTTTTACACAGCTCGGTGAAATTGGAGCACAGTGGTCTTTGCTGACCGCCGCCACCTTGATGGTAATTGCCCCGCTTTTTATTACTTTCCTGATATTCCAACGACGTTTCATTCAAAGTTTTTTGCATTCCGGGCTAAAATAGGGTACAAATAGATTAGGGTTCAAGCCATTGCAAAGACCAGATGGTTCACTCTCGATTCCTAATACCCTATGATTACCGAAATCACTTCCAAAACGATTCTCAATCATGTCAAGCAGCCCGATCCCTGGTTTGGGTTGAAATATAATCTCAATTTGTATCGCGGCTGCCAGCACCAGTGTATTTACTGTGATTCCCGCAGCACGTGTTATCAAATCGAAAATTTTGCCGATATCCACGTAAAAACAAACGCCATTGACCTGCTGGCTGACGCGCTGCCCCGTAAACGCATGCGCGGCACGATCGGCACCGGCTCGATGAATGACCCCTATATGCCGGTTGAGCGCCAATATAATCTCACCGGTCGCGCCTTATCCGTGATTGTCGAAAATCAATTTCCTGTCCATGTGCTCACCAAGAGCGATTTGGTGCTCCGTGATATTGACCTGATCAAGGAAATTAGCCAGATCTATGCGGCGGTCAGTTTTACGATCACGACACCCGACGATCAACTGGCAAAAGAACTTGAACCCGCCGCGCCGCCCCCATCTTCCCGCTTCAAAGCCATGCAGACTCTATCGGATGCCGGTATTCTCACCGGTGTGCTGATGATGCCCATCCTGCCCTTCATCGAGGATACGCTCGAAAATATCACGGATCTGGTGGAACAGGCTCACGCTAACGGGGCATCCTACATCATCCCCTCTTTTGGCATGACCCTGCGCAGCGGATCACGCGAGTATTACTACGCCAAGCTTGATCAGCGTTTCCCCGGGATCAAAGCACGTTATATCCAACGTTATGGGTCAACCTACGGCTGTTATGCACCCAATCACGAACAATTAAATAGGCGCTTCGAAGAGCTTTGTCAGCGCTATGGCATTGCCAATAGGATGCCCAGTTTTAAGCCAGAGAAAGTTCGTAAATTAAGCCGACAGATGAAATTATTTTGAAAGGTGGGTTAAAATAAAAAGAGGGCAAACAAGGATCCTTGTTTGCCCTCTTTGGTGATCTTGAAAAAATACTACGGCAGCACAGCTGATAAAATTAATTCATTCTCGGCGCTGGCCTGGGCCATAACCTCAGCCACGGTACCACCAAACACTTTACTGACCAAGCCAGAATTCATACGGGAAATGATCACACTGCCATCACTGATTTCATAAACTGCGATTCGGCAGGGCATTAACGAAGATACGATACGGCCCTCATCTTCGTTGAGTACTTTTCCTGCATGGTCAGGTTTACATAGTTCCATTACTGAAACTGGAAGCACGTCGTATCCGCCTTCCACGACAGCGGCATCCAACTGATAGGTCTTAGGTACTTTCCAACCAGAATCAGCGGCGGATTCCAGAATCGTGCTTATGGTATCCTCATAGTTCAAGGGACTGACATCTTCCAGGATCATGAGACCAGGTGCGGCCAAAAATCCGACCACGCCCAAGAAGATCATGCCCAACACAAAACCAACGATACCGGATAAAATAGACTTTTTCATTTTCTTATGCTCCTTAATCTAAAAAGTTGACTTGCATACCTTGGTTAGATGAAAGAGAATAGAAAAAGTTACACCAACTGCCAATAAAACAACAAAACATGACATATGTCATGTTTAAAATTGATAAATACACCTCATGAAAACGCATCAAACGAATTCCCCCTCATTTTTTGTTGATCATATTCCAGTTTATGGTGATCTGATCCTGGCTCCTATGGATGGTTATTCCGATTGGCCTTTCCGCTCGCTTTGCCGTCAGCTTGGTTCGGCAATGAGCTACACGGAATTTATCAGCGCAGCCAACTTGATTAACCGCCCTCCCTATGATGCCCGAAAACTGCACTATACCGAAGATGAGCGTCCGGTGGTCTATCAGTTATACGGACGTCATGATGGTGAAATATTAACTGCCGCTTTGAGCATTCAGGATAAGGGCCCCGATATTTTGGACGTTAATATGGGCTGCCCTTCGAAATCGGTGGCTGGCGGGGGCGCCGGCGTCGGGTTGATGCGTACACCCTTGAAGATCGCCCGCATTTTCCGTAAGTTGGTCCCCGCGCTCGATGTGCCGGTCACGGGTAAAATTCGCCTGGGCTGGGATGATGACTGTCGTACCTATGGTCTTATCGCCCGTATCATTGAAGAGAACGGCGGTCAATTGATTGCTGTCCACGGACGCACTAAAGTACAGGGTTATGGTGGGAAAGCTGATTGGGATGCGATTGCCGAAGTCAAAGCTGCCGTCAAGATTCCCGTGATTGGCAATGGTGATGTGATAAATGTTGCCGATATCCAGCGTATGAAGGAACACACCGGTTGTGACGCCGTCATGATTGGGCGTGCCGCGATCGACAATCCCTGGATTTTTTCTCGTATGGATCGGGGTGATGTGCAGCCTGCCCAGGTGCGGAGACTGATGCTCGATCACCTGGAACGCAGCCTTACCTTCTACGGACCAGAGCGCGGCTTGGTGCTCTTCCGAAAATATGCCACCCGCTATCTCTCCCCATACCGTCTGCCGAAACGCTTGCGCCGTAAGCTGCTTACCCTGGGTGCGGCTGAAGATTTCATCGCTTTACTCGATGAGATCTATGACCAGAGGATGGAATCAACTTAAATAGGGAGCAAATTTATCAAGGGGTAAGGTTAATCTATCAGGTAATCAGACCGCCAGAGGAGCTTTTAGATGAATAAAATTCGTTGGGGCATACTGAGTACGGCTGTGATCGGCACCGAAAAAGTGATTCCTGCTATGCAGCTGGGGGAGTATTGCGAGGTTGCTGGTATTGCCTCGCGGGCATTGGCCCCAGCGCAGTCGGCCGCGAGGCAGTTAGGCATACCCAAGGCATACGGTTCTTATGATGAACTCTTGGCTGATCCTGATATTGATGCCGTATATATCCCTTTACCAAATCCCCAGCATGTGCCCTGGTCGATCAAAGCACTGGAAGCCGGAAAACACGTGCTTTGTGAGAAGCCCATTGGCATGAATGTAGCCGAGGCCGAGCAGCTGCTTGCTGCGGACAAGAAATACCCTGAACTCAAGGTGATGGAGGCTTTTATGTACCGTCACCATCCCCAATGGCTGCAAGCCCGTCAGATTGTAGATGCTGGTCAAATCGGGGAGCTGAAGACGATTCAGTCATTTTTCTCTTACTATAATGTTGATCCAAATAATATTCGCAATATGGCGGATATGGGTGGTGGGGGCTTGATGGACATTGGATGCTATTGTATATCGCTGTCTCGGTTCATCTTTGGTGCTGAGCCAAAACGAGTGTTTGGCATTGTTGAAGATGACCCACAGTTCGAGGTTGACCGCATTGCCAGCGGCATCATGGATTTTGGGGTGGGGACATCAACGTTTACTTGCAGCACCCAGTTGGTGCCACACCAGCGAGTGAATATCTTCGGCATGGATGGGCGTGTCGAAATCGAGATACCCTTCAATGCGCCACCAGATGTACCCTGCAAAATATGGCATCATCGGGGGAATGAGATTGAGCAGATAAAACTAGAAGTTTGTGACCAGTACACGATTCAAGGCGATTTGTTCTCTAAAGCCATCCTGGATGGGGCAGAAGTGCCGCTGCCTCTAGAAGATGCTGTTGCTAATATGAAGGTGATTGAAGCGATATTCGATAGTGCGTCCAAAGGCACATGGGTATAGATGTTGGCAGCTTGCTGCTTCAGGAAGCTAGAAATTCTTTATCCGAAAGGAATCCGTGGTCAGAGTTCAAAGACCCTGATTACAAACAACCCCCGCTGCTGCCTGCGTTACCCAGAAATTGCCGCGAGCTCCATTGTTTAATCTCAGCATCGCTCCTGCATAATCATGCACTGAACGCCCAGGAACGATGGTGCCAACCTCAGTCGCCACTTCCAACACCTCCTGCCCGGTTTCTCCCACTTTTCGATACAGCGCTTACTTGACATGGGGAAAATATTTAAGATATAATGTTACCGGTCACGTGACCGGTAACATTATATTGTCAGTTTGTCATTGCTGGAGAAAACATTGGCCCGTCACCAAGTAACTATTCGAGATGTTGCGGCTTTGGCTGGGGTTTCCCACCAAACGGTCTCACGCGTGATCAACAATCGCGATGGGGTTACCCTCAATACTCGAATGCAGGTTGAGACCGCAATCAAAGAACTTGGATACCGCCCCAATGCAATTGCACGTTCTATGGCCAAAGGACATACGCATACCTTGGGTTGTATTTCCCCTAACCTGACCAATTATATTTTTTCTAGCATGATCGAAAGTGCCCAGGCTGAAGCTCGTCGCCAGGGCTTTTTTATTCTGACAGGCAGTGCCCCAACTGCAGATGATGTTCCGCCACTACTCGACGAGATGTTGAATCGGCGCGTGGATGGCTTACTTGTACTCAACCCCCATGACGATGATCGTTATCGCCACTTGCTGCCGTTGATTCAAGGAGGGTTACCTGTTGTCTATTTAAAGAATTCCCCCAAAGGAGAACGAGTATCCTCGGTTTGTTTTGATGACCAAAATGGTAGTTACCAGGCTGCGCGGTATTTAATGGAGTTAGGACATACTGCCATCGCCACAATTACCGGACCGGAAAATGAAGAATGTTCACAGGATAGACTTGATGGCTATCGCCAATTATTATTGGAAAAAGGCATAAATCTGGACCCAGCCTTAATCGTCAAAGGTGATTGGTCAGCAGAATCCGGGGGAAAGGCAGTTCAAAAGTTGCTATCATCTGAGATACCCTTTAGCTCAGTTTTTGCTCATAATGATCAAATGGCAGTAGGTGCTATTCGTGCTTTGAGGAATGTGGGAATGCATGTGCCGGGCGATATTTCTGTTATTGGCTACGATGACATTCCCCTAGCTTCATATTTCGATCCTCCGCTTACGACGATCCGACAGCCCATGAACAAATTTGGGCGTCATGGAGCCCAGCTTCTCATCGATGCCGTTCAAAATCCGGAACATGAACTAAAACAGGTGCGACTTGATGCTCAGATTATCAAACGCGATTCCTGCGCACCGCCGCGACAATAAAAGGATGATGTGAATTAGATGTCTTGGCCGTTTCCCTCACCAGCTCTCCGGTGGTCAGCGCCATCAAGATCAGCTAAATTTTGGATCCTGCAGCAGCCCGAAATAACCTGGATTTTTTGCAGTCGAGAACGCCGAATAATCGCAATGAGTTTAGTTTAAGGAAATAGAACCAAATGAAACATAGAGATCGCGTCCAAATAGCTTTGAACCGAGAGGTTCCAGACCGGTGTCCCATGCAAATCAGCTTTACCCCTGAATTTGCTGCTCGTTTACGGAAAGATATGGGGATCACCGATGATGATGCTCACAACCCCAATGGTGCGGGAAATAGCTATCAATTAGAGCGTTCCCTGGATGAGGATATTTTGTTGACCTCCGTGGGTTGGTCCAATTCATACCATATGGATGATAAACCCTATACCGACGAGTGGGGAGTAGGCTGGGATATTCAGGCCTATGAAACCCCATTTGGCGCCGGCAATTATACAGAGATCACCAGCCATCCCTTGGCAGATGATCAAAAGATTGATAGCTACGTACCCCCTGATCCAACCCGCCTTGAGCTTTATGTTGATTCGGAACAAATGATTCGCGAGTATAAAGATGAGTATTGGATCACCGGAGTGACGGTAACCACCATTTTTGAAACCGCTTGGGCTTTGCGAGGCTTTGAGCAATTGATGGTGGACATGGCCATTGATCCAGATACGGCCAATCAGATTTTAGAAATACCATACCAATATCATCTCTCGGCAGCGAAAAAATTAACCGAGCTTGGTGTAGATATGATCTGGACCGGGGATGATATCGGCGCACAAAATAAAATGCTGATCTCGCCGAAAATGTGGCGGCAATACTTCAAACCCCGTATGGCTGATTTCATCGCCGAACTCAAAGCCATTAATCCCGATCTAAAAATCGCCTACCATTCCGATGGCAATGTCTTGCCGGTAATTCCAGAGCTGATTGAAATTGGTGTTGATGTACTCAATCCAATTCAACCAGCCAGCATGGATCCTGCCGAAATCAAGCGGAAGTTTGGCGATCAACTCTGTTTTTGGGGAACGATTGATGAACAACATACCTTGCCCTTCGGCTCTCCAGAAGATGTAAAAACAGAAGTTGTTCAACGCTTACAGACAGTTGGGGTAGGTGGAGGTTTGATTCTGGCTCCTACACATTTTGTTCAACTTGATACCCCCCTGGAAAATTTCTGGGCGATGGTAAACACCATTACAAATACACCCTATTAAGCTTATTGCAATCCACCCAAAAAAATATATTTCTTGGAGATGATGAGCACTATTTTGTAGAAGGAGAAAGATACCATGATTAAGAGCATTTACAATAACATACTCGAAGGAAATTCAGCTGGCGTTACATCGGGCATTGAACAGGCTTTGGAATCCGGGCAGGATGCCGGCGTTATCCTCAATCAAGGAATGATCGCAGCTATGGAAGAAGTTGGCCAACGCTACGAGAATGGAGAGTACTTTGTCCCTGAGATGTTAATTGCTGCCCGGGCGATGCAAGCAGGGTTGTCTATCCTCAAACCACACCTGGCGGATGATGGCATAAAACCCGTTGGTAAGGCTATTATTGGCACGGTCAAGGGAGACCTCCACGATATCGGAAAAAATTTAGTTGGCATGATGCTCGAGGGGAACGGTTTCGAAGTCATCGACCTCGGTGTAGATGTCGGACCGGAGCAGTTTGTAGAAGCTGCTAGAGAAAACACCCCCTGCATTGTGGGCTTGAGTGCACTTTTGACAACCACGATGCCCGGTATGCAGAACACCATCGATCAATTAGGTGAGGCTGGATTGGACTCAGATATTCGAGTAATGGTAGGTGGTGCTCCGGTTACTCAAAAATTTGCTGATGAGATCGGTGCCGATGGCTATGCTCTGGACGCATCTTCTGCTGTTTCTAAGGCCAAAGTACTGATAAATAGTCTCAATAACTAAAAACAGCTCTTCTGTTTTTCTGATCCCTGATCATATCGAAGATGAATTCTGATGACTCGCTGCTCTATTACCAACGATACAGTAAATGATCTAGAAGTTGTGGGTGTAAATACTGGTGCACTGTCACTTGGTCTGATACCTGAACTTGGTGGCAAGATCAATAGTTTAAAAGATCTTCGTACAGGGCGTGAATGGCTGTGGTCAAATCCACGCCTTTCATTCAAGCCTCTAAGG
>JBDLJO010000074.1:0-11273 GCA_039714275.1 Chloroflexota bacterium
CGTAGAGGTAAGATTATGACTCGAGAAACGTTAGACCGCCAAATCCTAGAAATATTCGACGAAATTGTCAGACTCTGCAGTATGGTAGAACATGCCATACTCAACGCTGTGGGGGCACTCAAACAACGCGACCTCGATGCTGCGCGCCAAATTTATGCTAACGATCAACAAATTAATGATAAACGCTTCGAGATTGAGAATAACGCCCTAATTATGATCGCGACTCAACAACCGATGGCACGTGATTTACGAGTACTGGCCTCTGTACTCGACATCGCAAGCGAGCTTGAACGCATGGGGGATTATGCTAAAGGGATTGCACGCATTACGATCCTGAGCGGCGGAGAACCCCCTATCAAACCCTTGATTGATATTCCAATCATGGCGAAGGTGACAGTGGATATGCTCCATCGATCTGTGAAAGCATTTGTTGATGCAGATGAAACGAGTGCGCTAGCTATCCCCAAGGAAGATGATCAAGTTGATGATCTCTATAATCAGATATACCGAGATTTGTTGACCATCATGACATCCGATGCCTCAACCATTGACCGCGCTACACATCTGCTGTGGGTTGCCCATAATTTAGAACGCACCGCTGATCGAGTAACCAATATTTGCGAAAGAACCGTTTTCGTCAGCACAGGAAAATTAATAGAAATTGATTCATCCGACGATGAGTCACGCGATTAAAGCCCTACCCTAAAAATTTGTCTTGTTTTCTGCGCTGAACTGCGCTTTGCCCAACCCCAATCAATTGCTTTCCTAACTTGAAGATGTTAAACTAAGGTCATCTTCAAGTTACAACTTATTTAATCTTTTTTCGTATTTTAAAACAGGTTCTTTGTGATTTAACAAATGTGAGAACCTACTACAATTAGCAGCTCTTTGGGAATCAAACACCTGCTTGGTGTGTCGGTTTCCTAAGACTCATAAATAAAAACGGAGGGATTCAATGTCGGCCGGAAAAATCATTAGTTATATTGCTGCCGCAATTTTTATTATTTTTGGTGCTTTATTCATACTAGCTGCATTCAGTCCTGATGGCAGTGTCGGCTATATCTTTACTGGCTTAATATTGGTATTGATCGGGTTTGGTCTAATTTGGTTTGCAGGACGCAGATTAAGTGCTGCTTCAGGAAACCAGGATGGCGATGTTACCCTAAACATCGATCTCCCCGGCGATATCAACCTCGACACGATGAAGTGTCAATCATGTGGCGGTGTATTAACTGCCAACGATATTAGTATGGCTGCCGGTGCTCCCGTGGTAACCTGCCCCTTCTGCGAGACCAATTATCAAATCACAGAAGAACCCAAGTGGTAATAACAGTAATCGTATTTAGGAGCATTCCATGATAAAGCGCTTGTTAACCATATGCTTGATGTTAAGCTTTGTGCTAGCAATTCCCAGCAGCGCATTAGCTCAGACCTATTATTTCAGTCTTGACAAAGAAACTGTGCATGTTTATTGGCAAGAAGATGGTACCCTGGCACTTGATTACGTTTTTGTTTTTACCAACAGCCAAAGCGCCTCCCCGATTGATTATGTCGATGTAGGTGTTCCCACAAGCAAATATAGTTTGCACAATATTAGTGCTGATGTTAATGGAAACTCTGTAGATGATATTGAGTCTTCCCCTTATGTTGATAATGGCTTTGCTGTGGGTCTCGGCAAGTACGCTATCCCCGCAGGTAAAACTGGGCAGGTCCACGTGCAGGTTTGGGGAATCGAGAATGTAATTTACGAAGATGATAACGATGAGAATTATGCCAGTGCGGTCTTCAGTCCTACATGGTTTGGCTCTGAATATGTTTACGGCAGCACAGATCTGCAAATAACTTTCCACTTACCCCCAGGTGTGCAACCAGATGAACCACGCTGGCACGCTGCACCTTCTGGAAATTGGCAAGATGAGCCCATTACCAATTTAGACGATCAGGGTCGTGTCACCTACACCTGGTTCAATACGTCTGCCAACGCCCACACGCAGTATAAATTCGGCGCATCATTCCCTAAATCAACTATCCCTGAAAGCGCGATCTACAGCCCAAGTCTTGCAGAAAGGGCGGGAGCAAACGGTATTAACATTGATGCTGATACGATCTTTAATGTTCTATGCATGGGGTCTTTCGTCGCTTTCTTTATCTTCACTGTTTGGGGGAGTGCGGCCAGTGCAAAAAAGCGCAAGATGAAATATTTGCCCCCTAAAATCCGTATTGAAGGACATGGTATTAAACGCGGTCTGACAGCGATTGAAGCAGCCATATTGATGGAGCGTCCGATGGATAAAATCATGACTATGATTTTATTCGCTGTAATCAAAAAAGAAGCTGCAACCGTTAAATCAAGAGAACCGCTTAAAATTGAAGTCGAAGAACCCTTGCCGTCCAACTTGCGCCCTTACGAGCGCAAATTTCTAGAAGCTTTCCAAGTATCAAATAAACGTGATCGTACCAAAAAATTAAGCGCGATGATGACAGCGTTAATAAAAAGCGTACAAAAGAAAATGAAAGGTTTTAGCCATAAAGAAACGCTGAAATATTACGAACATATTATGGAAAAAGCCTGGAAACAAGTTGAAGACGCTCAAACACCTGAAGTGCGCAGTGAGAAGTATGACGAGCACATGGGTTGGACGATGCTTGACAAAGATTTTGACGATCGTACTCGCGATGTATTTCGTGGTGGACGAGTTTATACACCCATCTGGTGGCACCGGTATGATCCAGGTACGAGTCGTCCGACGAAAGTTGCACCAAAGCCTTCAGCTTCTATCCCCTCAGGGAGCAGTCGTCCCACGCCTGCAATGCCTCATTTGCCAGGCTCGGATTTCGCGGCCTCGATGGTTGGCGGCATTGAGAGTTTTGCCAGCGGTGTTGTTGGCAATATCACTGATTTCACCGGCGGTATCACCAACAAAACCAACCCGATACCGAAAACTTCCAGCGGCGGATCACGGAGCGGCGGCAGCAGCTGCGCGTGTGCATGTGCTTGCGCCGGTTGTGCCTGCGCTTGTGCAGGTGGAGGAAGATAGCACTCGATCAAGATCAAGTCCTGATAATATTTGCATGTATGCATGATTCACGACGGACCGACAAACCTAACGCTAATAGCCATGAGAAGATCTAAATATACTGCTTTTTTCTTTAGAAATCTCTGGCTGATTGCAGCAGCAGCGCTGTTATTTTTCGCTGCTCCAGAGCGTGTTGTTGCACAAGACTATGCTTTTAGTTTGGATTCTGAAGTTGTCCATGTTTATTGGAATCAAGACGGCACCATTTCCCTGGATTACACCTTTGTTTTCAGCAACTCCCCGGATGCTGCAGCAATTGATTTTGTTGATGTGGGTTTACCTAATAACAACTATCAAATCGAATCCATAAGTGCAGAGATAGACGGAAACAGCATCACCGATATCACAATATCACCTTATGTGACTCATGGTGTGGCACTGGGCTTGGGGGATCAAGCGATAAAACCAGGAGAAACTGGAACGGTAAAGGTATCCGCTGCTAATATTGGCAATCCATTTTATATTGACAGCGAGAATGAGACCTACGCCAGTTTTTTATTTTCACCGACCTGGTTCGGTTCAGAATTCGTCCACGGCACGAGTGATATCAGCGTAGTCTTTCATCTGCCCCTTGGCGTAAACCCAAATGAACCCCGCTGGCATACTGCCCCTTTGGGATTTCCAGAAGCTCCTGAAACGGGGTTTGATGAGGATGGCCGCATTACTTATGCATGGCAAAATGCGCAGGCCAACGGATATTCTCAATATATATTTGGCGCTTCGATACCACGCCAGTATGTGTTATCTACCTTTAAGCTGAACAGCGAAACCGTGGATGTCTACCTCCATGCAGATGGCAATGTATATGTTGAATACAACTTCGATTTTATCAACGCTTCTAAAACGGCTTCACTAACCCACTTTTCGGTATATTACCCCAGCAATGGTTACAATGCCACCAATATCAGCGCCAACGTAAACGGTGTACCGATCTATGAATCTGCAAGTGATTACTCATATGCTTATATCGAATTAGGAGAGAATGCCATCCCACCGGGAGAATCAGGAACCATACACCTGAATTTCAATATCCCTAGTGAAATGTACACCTCGAGTTGGTGGGATGATGAGTATGCTTACGCCACGCTGGAATTTTCCCCCGATACTTTCAGTCAAGATTGGATTTTTGGTCCAATCGACTTGGTGACCACTTTCCACCTGCCCTCTGATCTAAACATTGAAGATGTTGGATGGTCAGGTCCAGAAGGTCCTGGCGACCCACCCATAACCGACAGCGACTCTTACGGGGCTCAGACTGCCACGTGGCATGTCCCTGATTTACCGGCTGGAACACCTTTGAACTATCGTCTTGATCTCCCCCGAGGTAGCATTGCAGAAAATGCTATTTACAGCTATCCGAAACCCAGTCTATTGTCCCGTATGGGGATCGACGAAGAAGTATTTTTTGGATTGCTATGCTTTTTGAGCGGTATTGGCATGGTTGTTGGCCTTTTCAGTTTTGCCCGACGCAGCAAGCAGCGTCGGAAGCTGAAATATTTGCCGCCTAAAATAAGAATCGAGGGTCATGGTATAAAACGAGGATTAACCGCTGTTGAGGCTGCTGCCCTGATGGAAGAATCCGTTGATAAAATTATGACCATGATTTTGTTCAGTGTGATCCAGAAAAATGCCGCCAGCATTACTTCACGCGATCCAATAAAACTCCATATTGAAGACCCTGCGCCAAAAAATCTACGCGGTTATGAAGTTGATTTCCTAAATGCCTTTGGTGATTCGAAAAAATCTTCTCAACAAAAAGATTTGCGAGAAATGATGATTAAACTGATTCGGGTTGTTGGCAAGAAAATGAAAGGCTTCAGCCGTAAAGAAACCTTGAAATATTATCGTACAATCACACGAAAAGCCTGGGAGCAGGTTGAAGCCAGCAATACCCCTGAAGTCAAGAGCCAGCGCTTCGAAGAGCATATGGGTTGGACCATGCTTGACAAAGATTTCAACGATCGTACACAGGAAGTTTTTCAAAACATTCCGGTTTATCTGCCCAGCTGGTGGAATCGCTACGACCCAAGTTTCGGAGGGGACGTCTCTGCCGGAACAAGCCCAATATCTTCGGGGATACCAAAACCATTATCTGGCCCCCAGACAAAGCCCACCCCCACACTGCCTCATCTGCCAGGTGCTGATTTTGCGGCTGCTGTTGTTTCTGATGTGCAAAACTTTTCCAGCGGTATTGTAGGCAATATGGTCAATTTTACAAGCAGCATTACAAACAGAACAAATCCCATACCTATTCCCACACCGTCCAGCGGGAGCAGTACTCGCAGCAGCTCACGAAGCAGCAGTAGGCGCAGCGGCGGCAGCAGCTGTGCTTGTGCATGTGCCTGTGCCGGCTGTGCCTGCGCCTGTGCAGGCGGCGGGCGTTAAAAACAATAGGAATCTAATAAAAATACATGAAGCTAATAAAAATTTTCAACGGTATTAAATCGCCTTCAAACAAGAATCATGCAGCGCCTAATGGCCTGCACCATTATCTACGGGAGACACCCGAAGAGCGCTCTCGGATTCACTTGCGTTTAGACCCAGATGGACACGGGACATTGATCGTTAACGCCAATCAAGTTGTGCACTTAAATCCAACTGCCGCACTAATGGCTTATTCAGCATTGGAAGAGATTCCCAATGCTGAAGTTATTCGAGCTCTCGTTCGAAAATACCACGTACCCAAAAATCAAGCGCAGCACGACTATAAGCAGTTTCTACAAGACCTGGATGAAATTTTGCGACCCGATGGCTGTGCAGTTTGCACTCTGAATGATCTTGAAATTGCTGCGCCCTTTAGCGCCCGACCGACAGCTCCTTACCGCATGGATTTAGCTCTCACTTATCGCTGTAACGATGATTGCGCCCACTGTTATAACGCCCGACCGCGCGATTACCCCGAAATGAACACCCAGGCATGGAAGCAAGTCATTGATCGGGTTTGGGATTTAGGGATTCCCCATATTGTGTTCACCGGCGGAGAGCCAACCCTGCGAAATGACCTACCCGAATTGGTTGCACATGCCGAGGCAAATGGCCAAATTACCGGATTAAACACCAATGCTCGCCGTCTGCAAGACCCGCACTTCGTAGATGCACTTGTGGAGTCCGGACTGGACCACATCCAAATAACGGTCGAATCACACGATCATAAGATTCATGACTCGATGGTCGGAAAGCGTGGGGCTTGGAAGCAAACTATTGCTGGGCTGCGCAACGTGCTGGCAACCCGTCTCTATGTGATGACCAACACTACTATGCTGCAAGAAAATGCGCCAACCATACCAGCAACCTTAGACTTTCTGGCAAAACTAGGCGTACCCACCGTGGGATTAAATGCACTGATTTATGCCGGACACGGTCTGACCGTTGGCACCGGACTGCGAGAAAGTGAGCTCCCTGCATTACTTGAAATGGCACAAAGTAAAACAGAGCAGTATGGTCAAAAGTTAATCTGGTACACCCCAACACAATACTGCCATTTTGACCCAACTCAATTCAATCTGGGCGTTAAGGGCTGCACAGCGGCACTTTATAATATGTGTATCGAACCGGATGGCGGCGTGCTGCCTTGTCAATCTTATTATCAGCAACTTGGTAATATCCTGCATGATTCCTGGGATTCAATTTGGAATCATGAATTATCGATTAATTTGCGTGAACGGGCATATGTACCGGAATCCTGCCAAAGCTGCTCATTACTCTCTGAGTGTGGTGCTGGCTGTCCTTTAGCGCTAGATGCCAACAATCCTGTACTTATCCCCATTGATAGTATTCCGATATTATCAGTACCACTAACACAGGGAAAAGAAAATCCTTATGGCTAATTTCATTACCTTGCTGCGGTTTCCACTGCTTTTCGTATATATTGCATTCCTCTACACCGGCAATGCAAGACTACAATTGTGGTCTGTGCCTTTCATCATTATCATCATTCTAATGGATATGTTTGATGGCATGATTGCACGATTACGCGGGGAAGTCAGCCTGCTAGGCAGCGTGTTGGATATCACAACGGACCGCAGCCTGGAGATCATCTTATGGGTAGTCTTTGCCCATTTAGGTTTGATTCCCATCGTGATCCCAATTATTGTGATCACCCGCGGCACTACAGTAGATGCCGTGCGTGCAATGGGGATGCGCAACGGGCAGCCTGCTTTCGAGCAGGTTAAACACCCTATCAGCCGCTTCCTGGTCTCATCACGGTTTATGCGCAGCAGCTACGGCATCGCAAAAGCAATTGCGTTTGCGTTACTGACCCTTAGTTTAGGATTAGCAACTTTAGAATCGCCGTGGTATATAACCACGCATAAGATCGCGATAGCCTTCTCCTGGTTGAGCATTCTTTACACCATCGCACGCGGTTTGCCTGTTTTAATTGAGGGCTATGATTTATTAGCAAATCCACCATCAACAGGAAAACAAAAACCTTCAGGATGAAATTTAATTTAGAAGCTATCACCACCAGTCGTTTTGCAGTCAGCTTCACTTTGTGGGTAGGGCGCACATTACCCCTCAAGGTAAGCTACTGGTTGGTAAATCGATTAGCTAAAGTATTCGCTAATCGCAGCGGTACTCCAATGGTCCAGGCTGTACGCGCCAATCAATGGATCATACGTGGAGAACAGTCAACCCCTGATGAATTAGATCAAGCTGTTAAGGATGTATTCCAACATGCCGGGCGCTGTTTTGCAGACCTTTATCATGCCATGCAATCTCCAGAGAGAATCATGAATATGGTGATGGTATCTGATTCTTGCAAAGCTTTGATTCAAAATAGCCAGAAAAATGAGCAGGGGGCTTTCCTCGCAGCGCCGCATGTCAGCAATTTTGATTTAGCTCTGTTGGCACTGGCTCACTATGGGTTGGAAGCTCAAGTACTAACCTATGGACAACCCACCGGCGGTTATCAAATTCAGAATGATTTACGCGCTTCCACAGGCATGGATATTACCCCGGTTGGAGAAGATACGCACAATATAGCCATTGAGCGGATGAAAAATGGAGGTTTGGTAGCTACAGCAATCGACCGCCCGATTCGGCGCAAAGCCCATACGCTGTCCTTTTTTGGGCACCCAAGCCCGCTGCCGGCTGGTCATGTCCGAATGGCCTTAGAAGCTGATGTCCCTGTGATTCCAATTGCCGTACACATGAGATCAGATGGGAAATACTTCGTCGATACCAGCGACCCCATCCCGATGGTGGCTCATGAAAACCATGATGATACCATCCGTCTCAATGCCGAGGCCGTACTCAAAGCCCTGGAGAAATTTATCCGCCCAAATCCGGGACAATGGCTGATGTATTATCCAGCCTGGTCCGCATATTTGGAAAGCATCAGTTATGAGCTGTAAATGGTAAATTATCCGCAAATGATGATCCGTGTGGGTGTGACCCTGTTCATTATTGGTCTTACTCACCTCATTCCCGGAATTGCATTGAGAGACGCACAAGCTTTCCGTTATCTTCATGCTCATCTACGCGGCTTTAGTACTAGTTTTCGACTGTTGTGGCATTTAGGCAGGACACCTTTCGCATTGTTAGTAATTTTGCTGATGGTACTACTTTACACAGAGCTAGGCGTCTCATTAGCAATTATTTTTGTACTCATCATATCGTTTGAGTGGTTTATCAAACGCAGTCTGCAGCGCGTTCGACCATTCAATCTCATTCCGGACACTTTAATGAGTCAACCCAAAGAACCGGGAGACCCTTCCTTCCCCAGCGGTGATGCCCTGCGTATTTGGTTCATTGCCTTAGCACTGCCCGTTACCTTAGGAGCCACATGGCCATTGATTTTATTTGTAAGTTTGATTGCACTGCTGATTTCTTTGGGACGCATCGGGTTGGGTGTACATTATCCTCTTGATGTCGTGGGGGGCAGCGGGTTGGGCATGCTTGGTGCCGGCATCTGGCTGCAACTAATATCTAAACTTCTATGAGAACGAATATCAAAAGATCCGTTTCGATTATCTACAATTGGAGATTCACCAGGAGGTCAGCATGACTAATTTCCTAACAAAATTACGCCAACGTTTTGAACCCCTAGAACCACTCTCACCTGGTATCTACCATTATCAAGCTCCAGCTGAGGCTGATTTTCTCCATCGAATGCACCTACGCATCGATCCCAATGGTCAGGGTTTGCTCATTGTTAACGCGTCCACCGTACTGCACCTCAATCAAACTGCCGCCGAGTACGCATATCACTTGGTACAACAAACACCGGCAGAGGAAGCAGCTCGGCAAGTTGTCCAGCGTTATCAAGTTTCAGGCAAGCAAGCTCGTCAGGATTTTGATAACTTGAAAACACGCATCCTTACTTTAATAGAGGTTCCAGATCTTGACCCGGTGACATTTCTAGATTTCGAACGTGACGCACCCTACTCTGGTGAAATTGCAGCTCCATACCGCCTGGATTGTGCACTTACTTATCGCTTGCCTGAAGGCACCCAACCTGATGCCGCACCCACAAAACGCGTTGATCGTGAGCTAACTACCGAAGAGTGGAAAAATATCATTGATAAAGCCTGGGGTGCAGGGATTCCCCATATTGTATTTACGGGTGGTGAACCAACTATGCGAGAAGATCTTTCCGATCTTATTGCACACGCCGAAGCAAACGGTCAAGTCACCGGTTTGCTCAGCAATGGTCTTCATTTCTCAAATCAGGAATATTTACAAACCATGCTACAAACCGGTCTGGATCATTTGATGGTTACACTGCATCCTGAAGATGAAACTGCCTGGGAAGCGCTTGATAAAGTACTGCCGGAAGATCTGCACACAACCGTACATTTGACGATTACGCAGGAGAATGCCAGCGAGATTCCCAACATCCTTGATCGCTTAGCAAAGATGGGTACCAATGCGCTCTCGCTCAGTGCTGCTTCGCCTGACCTAAATCATTTACTTGAGTCCAGCAGTGAGCAAGCCGCGCTGCTTGATTTATCTTTAGTTTGGGATATCCCGGTACCCTACTCTGAACAGAATCCTATCGCTCTCGAAACTGAGCAAGATACGCCGCCTAAGGGTACAGGGCGCGCCTGGCTTTATGTTGAACCCGATGGCGATGTACTGCCGGCACAAGGCATCAATCAAGTGAAAGGTAATTTGCTGCGAGAATCATGGGAAGATGTTTGGGGGGTCTAACATTCAATCATGAGCAATCAAAGTTATCGGGAGAACAAGATTAGACTTGCTCTCCCGATTTTTTCCCTCAACGCTGTCGTTTCCCAAAAATTGCCGAGAGCACTCCTCCAACCAGCACAACGGGACCGAAAACCAACATGGCTATACCAGCATATAATAAATTCTTGGCCTGGTCGTGTTGATCTTGCTCAAAAGCTACCCGATCACCTGCGAAGAATTGATCAGGGATCAGCCCTGAAGAAGCGGCTTTAACTCCCAGCACAGTAACTAAGTCACCATTATAAAAACCCTGATAACGCTGTGATCCTTCGCGCAGCCAATTACCATCGTAGCGCGCTTTGCTCGCTCCGGTTCCTTCAACAATCATCTCGTGTAACGCGCCGCCGTGTTTTACTCTTTCCTTTCCCAATATCAGTACGACCTGACCACCAACATCAAGATTAAGATCGGGAAAAACTTGCATCTCCGTAGACCAGGACCCGGTTGGTTTCGAGTCCGAATCATCTGAGCTGGGCATTCTTACATCCCAAATATCCAGTTGATAAGCCACAAATTCACCAGTATCCAGAACAGCATTGTTTTCCAATCGTCCGGTTATCAAAAGATCATCTCCCGCCTCGGCTGCGGCAACTTGATCAGCATCCATCAAAGGTATACGCTCAATGCGCAAAGCCTCAACTTTTTGCTGCGGCACCAAGATAAATATTATGAATAAACCGCATAAAAACAATAATGGGGCTGCTGCTAATGCACACCCTATGGATCCCAAACGACCTCGTAAATTGGATAGCATATTCATCATATAACCTCCTTTATTGATTCTAACTATAATCTCTTTGATCCTCCTTTGCAAGGTTGGGCTGTGCTACAATGCTGATATGACCTTATCAACCATCGATTGGCAGAATCGTTTTGCGCAGCAGGCGCGCTGGACGGGAGATTTACGCAATTATCTCTATGAGAAAATTGGACTTGAGAATGCCAGCCGTATCCTTGATCTGGGATGTGGAACTGGCGCATTAATCCATGAATTGCTGGAAAAGA
>JBDLJO010000075.1:0-11267 GCA_039714275.1 Chloroflexota bacterium
GTCTGATGGTTGTATGATATGGGGGATGGGTTAAATTGGGTAATATATCGCAGTTGGGTACGGGAATCCTAATTTTAACAAGTGGGAGATCGCTTCGCAAAAAACTCTCGCTTTCTCCGGTTCTCCTGAACCGGCGTGGCGATGCGACGGATAGGATACCGTCTGCTCGCGCATGACATGATGTCTGGATTCCCGCTAAGGGCATGCGGGAATGACATTTTTGGGGGAGTGCGAGGGGGCGTAGATGGATAGGGGGGAGAACCCTTCAGCGGGTATGATTCCGCCTGTTCGCGCAAGCTCGCAGTGACATGAATGTGAGGTCCCTAATACTGGGGGAGTCTGGTTCTGGTGGGCAGGGGATCTACTGGTGGCGGTGGGGGAGACTGCTTCGCAAGGGATGCTCGCAGTGACATTAATTTTGGGGAGATTTCCTCAGCGGCAAAGCTGCTTTGCAGTGACAGGATGAAGGTTACACCATCTGGTGACCTGGGTGTTCTATGTTAAAATGGGTGCTTAATAAAAAAAGAACCACTAAAGGATCAAATTTATGTCCGATACCCCCAGCACCGACTTTATTCGCGAAGCCGTTAAAGATGATTTAGCCAGCGGTCGTTTTAATTATGTCCGCACCCGCCTGCCACCCGAACCGAATGGCTATTTGCATATTGGTCATGCAAAAGCTTTCTTGATCGATTATCTGGTGGCGGTGGATTTTGGCGGAGAGCTAAACCTGCGGTTCGATGATACCAATCCAGCCAAGGAAGAAACGGAATTTGTAGAGGCGATCAAAGAGGATGCCCGTTGGCTGGGGATCGATTGGGGTGACCGCGAATTTTATGCTTCGGACTATTTTGATGAACTTTACGCCTGGGCTGTCAAGCTGATCAAAAAAGGCCTGGCTTATGTTGATGATCAAACCGCGGAGCAGGTGAGGGAAAATCGGGGTACGCTGACGAAACCCGGCATCAACAGTCCCTTTCGCGATCGCTCGGTCGAGGAAAATTTAGATTTGCTCGAACGCATGAAAAACGGCGAGTTCCCCGATGGCAGCCGCATCTTAAGGGCAAAAATTGATATGGCCTCCGGCAATATCAATCTTCGTGATCCAGCGATGTACCGGATTGTGCATGAGCCTCCTCACCACAGAACCGGAAGGCAATGGTGCATCTATCCCTTGTATGATTGGTCTCACGGCCAGAACGACTCGATGGAAAAGGTGACGCATTCCTTCTGTGATGTTGGTTATGAAGATCACCGTCCGCTTTACGAGTGGTTCCTTAACGAGCTGGGAGAGTTTGTCCCCCGTCAGATTGAATTTTCACGTCTAAATTTGAGCTACACCGTTTTGAGCAAGCGTTTTCTCCGACGGATGGTAGATGAAGGTCTGGTCAATGGGTGGGATGACCCGCGTATGCCAACCTTGAGGGGTATGCGCCGCAGGGGTTATACTCCCGAATCGATTGTAGACTTTATTAAGAAGATCGGGATCGCCAAGAATTACAATATGGTGGATATCGCACTGCTGGAAGCAGGCATCCGTTCTGACTTGAATAAACGCGTTGAAAGGCGTATGACCGTGCTCAATCCGCTTAAGGTTGTGATCACCAACTACCCTGAGGATAAAGTTGAAGAGCTTGAGGCGATTAACAACCCTGAAGATGAAAGCGCCGGTACACGGCAAGTACCTTTCTCGCGTGAGCTTTATATCGAGCGCGAAGATTTCCGTGAAGACCCGCCCCGCAAATTCCATCGTTTAGCCCCGGGGAAAGAGGTCCGTTTGCGCTATGGCTACCTGATCACATGCGTCGATTTCATCAAAGATGATGCCGGCGAGGTTGTTGAAGTCCACTGCACCTACGATCCTGAAACCCGCGGTGGGTATGCACCAGATGGCAGAAAAGTGCGCGGCACCTTGCATTGGGCTTCAGCAAAGCACGCCCTGGATGTTGAAGTGCGTCTTTATGACCGTCTATTCATGACTGAAAACCCGTTGGATGTTGAGGAGGGTCAAGATTTCACTGAGCACCTCAATCCCGATTCCTTGACCGTTTTACCGCACTGTAAAGCCGAACCCAGTTTAGCTGATGTCAAGCCGGGTGAGCGCTACCAATTTGAGCGCCGCGGCTATTTCTGTGTTGATCCTGATTCTTCAGACAGTGCTCTGGTTTTCAACCGCACCATTGCCTTACGCGACAGCTGGGCGCGTATTAGAAAACAGGCTAAAAAATAACCATCTTCAGGAGCATGCTGTGAATTTTGAAAAAATTTGTGTCCTCGGTCTGGGTTATATTGGTTTGCCCACAGCGAGCACTTTTGCCACGCACGGACTGCGTGTTGTTGGCGTGGATACCAATGCAGATGTTGTCAGTACCCTGCGCAAGGGTGATCTGCATATTCACGAACCGGGCTTACGCACCCTGGTCCAGGCGGCCCTGGGTTCAGGAAATCTGACCATTGACCAGCAGCCTGAGGCGGCAGATGCTTTTATCATCGCCGTCCCTACACCCTTCAAGGGTCAAAAGGAAGCCGATCTGTCCTATGTGATTTCTGCGGCTGAAGCGATTGTGCCTCACCTGCGACCTGGTAATTTGGTGATATTGGAATCGACCTCGCCGCCGCGTACGACGATTGATATTGTGGCGCCCATTTTGGAGAAATCCGGGCTTAAACCGGGTCTGGATTTTCATTTGGCTTACTCACCGGAACGTGTCCTGCCGGGTCAAATCCTGCGAGAATTAATTGAGAATGCGCGTGTGGTTGGCGGCATTGACGATGCCTCTGCGAAGGCTGGCCGCGATCTTTATGAAGTGTTTGTGCGCGGCGATATTCACCTCACCACAGCCACGACTGCTGAAATGGTCAAGTTGATGGAGAACACCTACCGTGATGTTAATATCGCGATTGCCAATGAATTCTCTCGCTTGTCTGAGCGCATGGGCGTTGATATTTGGGAAGCGACTTCGCTGGCCAATCTTCATCCACGGGTAAGTATTCTGAACCCCGGCCCGGGGGTGGGAGGGCACTGCATCAGCGTTGACCCCTGGTTTTTGGTTGAAGCTGCTCCTGATATCACCCCCCTGATTCGCACCGCTCGCGAAGTCAACGATGCTCAGCCCGAGTATGTGCTGGATTTGGTGCGCACGGCTTTGGGCTCTTTGGATGGTAAACAGATAACCGTTTTGGGCCTGGCCTATAAACCCGATGTTGATGATCTGCGGGAAAGCCCATCCATTGATGTGGCTGATTTGCTGGTTGATGCCGGGGCGCGGGTGACGGCATACGAGCCGTATAAATTGGATGCTGAAATTGAGGGTGTTACCCTGGCACCAAGCCTGGAGGAAGCCCTTGAGGGTAGTGATGCTCTGGTTTTATTGGTGCCGCATGCTCCCTTTAAAAATCTAACCCCTGAAGATGTTGCCCCTTTGACAACCGCGCGCCTGGTGATTGATGTTGTTAATGGGTGGGATGCAGAACTCTGGCGTAAGGCCGGTTTTAATTTCCATCGCTTAGGTGTCGGGCAGGGATGATCGGTATCCTTGAACCCTGATCTATCCAGCCGAACGTTGATCATTTTCCCCTGGTATCATAGGACAAAGAAAGAAAACTAAATTTGGTTATACATCATCACTAGAATAATTGCTGGCTGCGAATACCCTATGCCTTTATCACCACCTCTCCGTGTTCTCTCCATATTTGGCACTCGCCCTGAAGCGGTAAAAATGGCGCCTGTGGTGCGTGCATTAGCTGCTGCCCCTGATATCAAATCCTGGGTATGTGTAACCGCGCAGCACCGGGAGATGCTCGATCAAGTATTAAACCTGTTCGCCATTACCCCGGATGTCGATCTTGATTTGATGCGCCCCGGTCAATCCTTAGCTGAATTGACCGCCCGGGTCTTCACGCATCTCGATCCTGTTTTAGCAGATATCAAACCAGATTGGATCCTGGTCCAGGGTGATACCACTACCGTAATGGCTTCTGCATTATTGGCTTATTATCATCAAATTAAAGTTGGGCATGTTGAAGCTGGGCTGCGCACAGGTGATAAATGGCAGCCTTTCCCGGAAGAGATCAACCGCCGGGTGGCGGGCGTGACGGCCGACTTACACTTTGCTCCTACAGCGTGGTCACGTGATAATCTGCTGCGTGAAAATATCCCTGATTCCCAAATTGTGGTCACCGGCAATCCGGTCATCGATGCACTGCAGTGGGTATCCAACCAACCTGCACCAAAACTCCCGATCCCGGCAGCGCCGCGTTATGTTTTGGTCACCGCACACCGTCGCGAAAATCACGGCGCGCCATTGGCAGATATCTGCGCCGCTTTATTAGAGCTGGCTGAAATATACCGTGACGATGTTCAATTTGTTTATCCAGTGCACCTGAACCCCAATGTCCAGGAGCCAGTCTATCGTCTGTTGGACGGCGTGCCCAATATCTCTTTGCTAGCGCCCTTAGATTATCTCCCTATGACGCACATGATGAAGCGTTCCACCCTGGTGCTGACCGATTCAGGTGGTATTCAGGAAGAAGCACCTGGCTTAGGCACTCCGACCCTGGTACTGCGCAACACCACCGAACGGCCAGAAGGTGTGGAGGCCGGGACCCTGAAACTTGTGGGTACCAAACCAGACCGCATTGTTGCTGAGACCCGTCGATTGCTGGATGACCCTGATGCGCATGCTGCGATGGCTGGCGCGGTTAATCCCTATGGCGACGGCCGCGCCGCTCAGCGGATTGTGAGCGCCATTTTAGCCAACGCCAACCAAACCTATGCCTAGACGTGACTTAATCACAAACCTGGTTTATGCTCGAACCCGACCCCTGATTGGGCGACTGGCTTATTATCTGCTTAAACTGCTCGGGGTTGAATTCCCACGCTCAGTCCCGGTAGGTCCAGACCTGGAAATCGCCCACGGCGGTTACGGCATTACGATCCATTCCAAGGCTGTAATTGGGGGAGGGGTTAAAATTTACCCGGGCGTCACCCTGGGCCGTGCTGATATTTATCGTCCGATCACGGATTCTAAGTTTGAAAGTATTGAGATTGCCGATAATGTGATTCTCTCTCCTGGCTCTAAAGTACTTTGCAAGGAGGGCGTCTTGCAAGTCGGGGAGGGGACAGTTGTGGGTGCAAATGCTGTTTTGCTCTCATCTACGGGTGAAAATGAAATCTGGGCCGGCATCCCTGCACGCCGGATTGGGCTGCGTAACTCATGACTCGGATTGGCATTGTTCCCCAGGTATCGGGTGTCGGCGGCATGGTCTCCTTCCGGGCAAAATTTTCGGCGGGTTTAACCGCTCGAGGTTTTGAGGTCTCTTCCAACCCCCAGGATGCAGATGCTGTGCTGGTGATTGGCGGCACGCGTGATTTGCTCAGTTTGTGGCGTGCAAAAAGACGCGGCGTGCGGATTGTGCAGCGTCTTAACGGTATTAATTGGCTGCATCGAAAGATACGCACCGGATGGCGACATTATCTGCGCGCTGAAATTGGTAATTGGATTTTACAATTCATTCGGGCTCGTTTAGCGGATCATATTGTGTATCAGAGTGAATTCTCTCAGCAATGGTGGCAGCGTATTTATGGTGCACAGAAAGGGTCCCAATCGATTACACTCAATGCCGTCGATTTGCAGGGATATACCCCTGAGGCTGCATCCGTAAAATTTAACAGCGATTCCCAAAGTGCTTATCGTGTTCTCCTTGTAGAGGGCTCCCTGATGGGCGGCTATGAAATGGGCCTGGAAAGCGCGATTGGTTTGGTTGAGCGCCTGAACGATGCGCATAGACATTCTTTGGGCGAGGTGCCGGTAGAATTGGTTGTTGTTGGTCGAGTCTCTGAAGCACTGAAGGCAGATTGGACTCAGCGTACCGATATACCATTAGTTTGGGCAGGGCTCTTGCCTCCTGAGAAGATTCCATCTATGTATCATTCTGCTGATTTACTGTTTTCATCTGACATCAATGCCGCCTGCCCTAATTCGGTGATTGAGGCTTTAGCCTGCGGTACCCCGGTGCTGGCTTTTGATACAGGGGCCCTTGGAGAATTAGTGTCCGAGGAGGCTGGGAGAATCATCCCCTACGGTGGTGATCCGTGGAACCTGGATCCGCCAGATGTGGATGGGTTGGCCGATGCCGCTGTCGAGATACTGCTTGGTCAGGAACATTTTCGCCCAGGTGCGCGTGCCCATGCTGAAGAATTTCTTGGTTTGGATGAGATGGTTGATGGCTATCTCGCTGCATTATTTCCGGGCACCTCGGCATTAAATTAGAATCAATTAAAAATCAGGATTTCAGTGTATTTGTGTTTAAGAAATTGCTGCTCCAATTTGCCGGGTTAATGGCCCGAATTTTACCCTCCTGGGTGAAACGGGCAGTCTATGATTTTAAACCATTGGCAGGCCTGGTGCGAGCTTCGCTCAATCGTGCAGTTCCAGCAGGCTTGAGTGCTGTCAGCGTTGCTGCGGGAGGTCTGAAAGGTGCGCGACTGAGCCTTGATCTGGGTGCTGAAAAAGACTACTGGCTGGGAACCTACGAGTTAGATTTGCAGGCTGCTGTCGAGACCTGGGTAAAACCCGGGGATGTTGTTTATGATGTCGGTGCCAATATTGGTTATATTACCCTGCTGCTGTCTCGTGCTGTTGGTCCTGACGGACAAGTTTTTTCTTTTGAAGCACTGCCAACCAATATTGAGCGCTTAGAAAAGAATCTGGGATTAAACGCCTGGGCTGCAGGTGTTACTATTAAGCATGCTGCCGTTGCATCTGCATCTTCCCCGATCAATTTTTTAGTGGGACCTTCGGGCGCAATGGGTAAAGCAGAAGGTTCGGCAGGTCGTTCGGAAGGGCACAGCGAGTCCCTTCAAGTGGCTGGTATTGCCCTGGATGATTTCGTCTATCGTGATCATCATCCAGCACCTGATCTCATTAAAATGGATATTGAGGGTGGGGAAGTGCTGGCTTTAGCGGGGATGCCGCGATTGCTCCGTGATGCTCAGCCGATCATATTAATTGAATTACACGGTCACGAAGCGGCCCGTACAGCCTGGGATACACTTACTGCTGCTGATTACAGCATCCATCAGATGGCGAGTGGTTACCCACCTGTAGACACTCTTGATGACCTGGATTGGAAAGCCTATCTTGTCGCGCTGCCGCGCAGGAGCCTAACCTGATGAGTAATCATTTTCCCGGCCGTTTAGCGCTCACCCAGCGTGTGCTACCTGCATATCGGGCGCCGTTCTTTGATATGCTGGCGGAAGCCTGTCAGGATGGCTTAGGTATTTTCGCAGGGAATCCTTTGCCGATTGAGGGTATCGCTACCAGGACAGAATTGGAAACTGCTCAGGTCAAGGTAACCCATAATCGACATTTCAGCGATCCATCTTCATCCTGGTACCTGTGTTGGCAGGATGGCGTTATCGATTGGCTTGAATCCCAAAATCCTGCCGCCCTGATTGTTGAAGCCAACCCACGTTATTTCAGCACCCGCCTGGCTGTACGTTGGATGCAGGCACGTGGACGCCCTGTTTTAGGTTGGGGATTGGGGGCACCCGTACTTACTGGTGCTTTGGCTGGTGTGCGGCGCTGGAACCGCCAAAGATTTACGCACAGTCTAGATGGTATGATTGCCTACAGTCAACGCGGTGCGAGTCAATATCGGGCTCTTGGTTTGGAAAAAGTGTTTGTGGCTCATAATGCTGCTGCGCCGCGACCGACCCAGCGCCCTTCAGAGCGCAGTGATTCCTTGAATGATGGACCGACGATCTTATTTGTTGGACGGCTGCAGGCGCGCAAACGGTTAGATATTTTGATACGGGCTTGCGCAGCAACCCCGGAAAGTTCAAAGCCACGCTTGATCATTGTGGGTGATGGCCCCGCTCGATCTGAATATCAAGCCCTGGCTCAGGAAATATTCCCTCAAGCAGCATTCGTTGGGGCTGTGCACGGTGATGCCCTTGAACCCTACTTTGCTGCTGCTGATCTATTTGCGCTGCCGGGTACCGGGGGTCTGGCCGTACAGCAAGCGATGACTCACGGCCTGCCGGTGATCGTTGCCCAGGGTGATGGCACGCAGGATGATCTCGTACGTCCCGGGAATGGTTGGCAGGTACCTCCAGGAGATGAAGCAGTTTTTACGGAAACACTTCACGGGGCGCTCTCCGATATCCCTCGCTTACGGCGTATGGGTGCTGAATCCTACCGCATTGTCAGGGACGAGATTAACCTGGAAATGATGGTAGGCGCTTTTATTGGTGTATTAAATCAATACTTACCTTAACGGTCTTTATGTTTAAAAATAAATATAGCGTATTTCCATTATTGGGAACAATATTATTAATAACCATTATGATGGTTGGATGTGGTCCTTCTCCTGAAGAGCAAGCGGCGATGACCGAGACAAGTTTTGCCGCTACCGTGGAGTCGTGGACAAAAACGCCTACACCGACATTCACACCAACCCTGACGTACACCCCTACGCTTACACCCACGCCAACCAATACGCTCACTCCGACAGCAACTCTGACTCCATCCATCACACCCAGCCCAACAATAACTCTGACACCAACTTATGCCTTCCCAACCATCAATGTCAATATGCAGGCCCACTGCCGTTATGGTCCAGGGACAGCGTATTTACACGCGGCTGATTTGTATATTGGTGATACCGGTCAGGTTTGGGGGCGTGATTACAGCAGTACCTGGCTGTGGGTAAGCCCGGATAAGATAAAATACCAATGTTGGGTCTCGGCATCGGTGGTTGATGTTGAAGGCGATATCTCCGTATTGCGAGTTGCCCCAGTGCGATTGCCCCGGTCAACGCTTTATTCACAGCCCAAAGACGTTGGTGCGATTCGAAAAGGTGACCAGGTGGTTGTTTCCTGGAACCCTGTCAACATGACCGTTGATGATGATCGCGGCTATATGCTGGAAGTAAATATCTGCCGAGATGGTTATTTGATTTGGATGGTTGTGCATACCAACCGATCTTCTTATAAATTCACGGATCAACCTGGGTGCGGCGGGGTATCATCCGCGCTGCTCTACGCAGTTGAAAAACACGGTTATGTGGACCCGGTACAAGTTCCGTGGCCGCAGGAAAAATGACATCATGAAATTGTTATTTATCGCCGATGGGCGCTCACCGACCGCCCTTAATTGGATCAGCTATTTTGTGGATTCTGGTCATGAAGTACACCTGGCTTCGGTCTTTCCCTGTCAGCCTGATTTAGATTTGGCATCCCTGAGCATCATTCCAATTTCATTCTCAAGCGCCGCCGGGGAAACAAGCCAGCAGCCAAATGGGTTGAAGCTGAAGGCTAAAATTATGCGGTTTTTGTCCACCCCGAATATTCGCGGTCACCTGCGTCATTATTTAATCCCCCGATCTTTGCCGGGCGCTGCTGCCCAGCTTAGATCATTAATTCTGGACATCCAACCCGATCTTGTTCACGCCATGCGCATCCCGTACGAGGGCATGCTTGCGGCACTTGCTTGCAGCGAAGCAAATCTGCCGCGCGAAATCCCGTTGGTAATGTCGGTGTGGGGAAATGATTTTACGCTGCATGCACCGGCTACTCGAAAAATGACCCAACTAACCCGCTTTGCATTGGGATATGCCGATGCGCTGCACCCGGATTGTCACCGTGATTTGCGTTTGGCCCAGGAATGGGGTTTTGCTAAAGAAAAGCCCAGCATGGTGCTTCCCGGCGGCGGCGGTGTACAAGCGGACCTTTTCTATGTTGGGGATCAGGATCGTGACCCGATCGTGATCAACCCGCGCGGCATGCGTACCTATGTGCGCAACGATATTTTCTTTAAGGCCATCCCCATGATTTTGGCTGAGCACCCAGATGCGCGCTTTCTTTGCCCAAATATGGCTGGTGAAACGCAGGTGAATAAATGGGTCGATGAATACAATGTTGGTCATGCTGTTGAACTGCTGCCTCGCCAAAGCCGTACCCAAATGGGTGAACTTTTCCGGCAGGCGCAGATCGTAGTTTCACCCAGTACGCATGACGGCACACCCAATACGATTTTAGAAGCCCTGGCTTGCGGCGCTTTCCCGGTTGCGGGGGATATTGAATCTTTGCGGGAGTGGATTAGACATGGAGAAAATGGTTTACTTGTAGACCCGGTGAATCCCCAGGCATTAGCGGAGGCGGTTATTGAAGGTTTGAGCAATCCAGGGTTGCGTCTGACTGCCCAAAAGCTAAACACCCGCCTGATACACGAGCGAGCCGAGTTCAAGCGGGTGATGGGGGAAGCTGAGGATTTTTATCGTTCTATGGTCGGACCCTGATCATAGAACCTTTCTTTGCTACGGATTTACAGCAGTTAAGATTTTCGTTGTGAAAACACTGTTCACATCCTCCGGTACGACAATATCATAGCTGGAAAGCATATCCGCTAAAGCACTCCACTGCTCAGCAGTTTGCCAGCCCAGACCCTGATCCTCGGTGGCCTGACCATAGGCATCAACCAACTCGGTCTCGAGCATATAGCGCATATGGGCCGGGTCGGTTTCTGGTCCAGCGTACTGCATGACAATTTCGACGGCCTCACCGGGATGCTCAGCAGCATATTGAATGCCCTTGAGAGCCGCCCGTAAGAAGCGAGTTAGCATTTCTGGATTTTGAGCCAGAATTTCATCAGTGGTGACATAAGTCAAACCCAGGGTGGGGACGCCGTAATCTGCCGCATCCCATAAGGTTAATTCATAACCCCAACTGCGAATCATATTGGGTTCATTTGATTTGTATACCGGGTATACATCGACCTGTCTCTCCGTCAGCACGCGCGGATCGAAGCCGACGTTGATCAATTTAACCTTATCAACATCAGCACCGGAAGCGGCCAGCAGGGCGAAAAGATCAGGAGGCGGGGTGCCTTTATAGCCTACCAGGCGGCCTTCCCAATCCTTGGGGGTTTCAATTCCGGATTCACGCAGGGCAACAAAGGCCTGCTGGCCCCGCTGACCCAGCAGCGCAATCGAAACCAGGGGCAGACCAGGATCGGCACGTCGTTTTAGCAGCACGGCAGCATCCTGGGTAGTGACCTGTATCTGACCTGCGGCAAGCAATTGCAGGTGTTCGCCTTTTCCCGGGGAGTGTTCGATGGTCACATCCAGGTTTTCTTCAAGAAAGAAGCCTTTTTCAGCCGCTATATAAGCTCCCACGAAGGGCAGGTTTGCCTGCGGCTTGTATCCAGCCATAAAGACCATTGACATATTTTCCGGGTCGGGGGATGGTTCTTCTGCGGTGCAAG
>JBDLJO010000076.1:0-11059 GCA_039714275.1 Chloroflexota bacterium
TTCCTGCTTTGTGAAAACCAGGTCCCAATTCAGGCGCTGGCTTAAATAATCGACGTAGGATTCGCTGACGAAGGTCCCCGAGCTGCGTTTTGTTTCCAGTAAGCCGGCGACGACCAACGATTTAGTCGCTTCCCTGAGCGTGGAGCGCCCGACGTTAAACTGCGCCATCAGCTCGGGTTCGGTAGGCAAGCGATCGCCAGGCTTGAGGTGCCCTTTGGCAATCATGGCCATAAGCTGCTCGGCGACAGCCTCGGCCAGGCTTTTCGATTGGATAGGCTTAAAAGTGAGTTGATCGGTAACCATGTCCAGCGGCACCTTGGTCAGTTCGTCTGATGAAGTGATGAAAGGCATTCTAACACAAAAAACACTGGGAGGCCATATTCGATTAGATGGGAATAAAGGAGATTTCTATCCACCATACGTTGATACACACCCATTTCGTAGGTAGATGATTTGATCCACCCAATCCAGATCTGAAGCATGGTGAGTGATAAGTATCAAACTGCGTCCGGATTTGGATTCTCTCAAAGTTTCCATAAAAGAACGCGCCGTCAATGGGTCAAGGTGAGCGGTAGGTTCATCCAAAAGGAGGATGGGGGCATTTTTTAGCAGGGCACGCGCCAAAGATAAGCGCTGGCGTTCACCTCCACTTAGTTTCAACCCCCCTTCTCCAATTTGGGTATCGAAACCCTGAGGAAGGGTTTCGATAAACCGATAAATTTGTGCCAGAGATACGGCCTGGGCAATATTGTCATCCGTCGCGTCCGGCCGGGCCAGGAGGAGGTTCTCGCGCAGACTGGCGTTAAACAGGTGCGTATCCTGCGAAACAAGACTGAAAATGGCTCGCAGGTCGTTTTGACGATAGGATCGTAAATCCTGGCCACCCAACAATATCTCACCCTGATCGTACTCCCAAAAACGCAAGAACAGGTGCATCAAGGTGGTCTTACCTGCCCCGCTGGGACCCAATATCGCAAGAGATTCGCCAGCAGGCAGGGAAAAGCTGACCTGGTTGACCGTGGGATAAGTATCCTGCGATAACCCTTGCCCCGGGTATGAAAATGTCAGATTCTTGATCTCGAGATCATAATTTTCCGGTGGGGGAACGGCAATTTCTGGATCACTGACTTCGGGCTGGGCATCCACGATCTCAAAAAGGCGGCCAGCCGCGGCGATATTCTCATCAAGATAGTGGGCTGCTTCGGGAAGAGTAAGAACTGCTTCGAAAGTGGCGAGGGCAACCAGGGCAATGGTGGCCAAATATACGCCGTTGAACTGCCCAGCGCTGACCAGCGGGACAGCCAGCACGAAAACGGTCCACATACCCAGATTAGAAAACAAATTGATCAGCGCAGCTTGAAAGCCATCAATAAGGGTAAATCTTTTCCCTGCTCGAGCATAATCCTCCCCCAGCCGATCCATGATTTTCATCTGATCAACCGCCCGTCGAAAGGCGATCAGGTCGGGCATACCTTGCAAGCCATCAACCAGCGCCACATTCAAGGCTGAGCGTGCTCTTACCAGGGCAGCCCCCACCCCGCGGGAAAGGCGGCGAACGATTCCAGGTAGCAGAACCCCGGCCAGAGCCAAGAAAATCCATAGCGCCAATGTCAACCTAATATCATAACCCGCCAGGTACCAACCGCTCAACAAGGCAACAATTATCGCTGCCAGGGGCGGTGATAGGGCCCGAACATAAAAATTCTCCAGGGTGCCAATGTCTGCTGCCACACGGCTCAGAAGATCCCCGCTTTGATAGGTCAGCAGACGGGCCGGGGCCAGGGGTTCAATTTTTTCATAAAACCAGACCCGCAGGCGGGCCAGGAGCCTGAAGGTGACTTGATGTGAGACCAGACGTTCAAGATAGCGAAAGACGCCGCGGGTAATGCCAAAAAATCGCACCCCAACGATGGAAACTTGTAAGACAGCTATAGAAGGCTGTAGTGCTGCCGCAGAAATGATATACGCTGAAATGCCCAGCAAGCTGACACTGCTGGCGATAGTTGCAAAACCAAGCACCACGGAAAGCGCAGCCCAATGCCAGGAATTACCCAGAAAGGAAAATAAGCGTGCGAGGATTTGACCAGAACTGTAGATCCTCATGGTGGGAGCGTTATTGTAAGTTTTAGGTGATGGAGCTGAAATTAGCGGCGGCCGGTTGGTTGTTTGCGGGGACCCCGCCAACAATTTGCGTCCCCCAAAATCCATCTCTTGAACCATCCGGGCGTAAAAATCACTTTCTGCCAGGAGCTGAGCATGGGTGCCAACTCCAATAACCCGACCGCCATCCAGCATGATGATTTTATCTGCTCTGGTGATGGTGCTCAAGCGGTGAGCTATGGTCAGAGATGTGCGGGATTTGAGCAGTTGATCCGTTGACTCTTGAAGTTGAATTTCCAACTCGGGGTCCAGGTGAGAGGTCGGTTCATCCAGGATAACGAAGGGAGCATCCATCAGAAAGGCTCGGGCCAGCGCAATGCGTTGGACCTGCCCTCCGCTGAGACGCTGTCCTCGTTCGCCAATGATGGTTGCATAACCCTGATCGTCTGAGCTTTCCTCCCCGGATTGAGATCCCATTTTGATGATGAAATCGTGGGCCTGAGCAGCTTTTGCAGCCGCGATGACATCATCCATGCTGGCGCCGGAGCGCGCCAGGCAGATATTGGCGGCAATTGAATCATGGAAAAGATAGGGTCGCTGCGGCAGCCAGGCAGTTTCAAAGCCGGTATTGGGCGATCTTATAATCGTGCCCTCGGTTGGCTGCATGAAACCGATGATTAAATGAGCAATGGTTGATTTTCCTGCCCCGCTGGGACCAATCAGAGCAATGTTCTGACCCACTTCGATGGTGAAATTCAGGTCCCGCAAGGCCACCCTGCCGTCGGAATAGGTATAGGATACGTTTTCAAACGATATCGCGCTTGAGGGATCTGATGATGATGAAGTCAATTTCTGCTGGTTATTTGCAGGAACAATATCCAGCACTTCGAAAATGCGCTGCGCGGCAGCAGTACCTGCTGCGCCGGCATGGAAACGCGTCCCAAGCATACGCAGAGGCAGGTAAAATTCCGGGGCCAGCAGCAGCACGAAAAAAGCATCTGAGAATACCATCCGTCCATAGAGCAGGCGCAGACCAATTTCTACCGCAACAACAGCCGTGCTGAGGGTAGCGATTAATTCCAATACCAGAGCTGAAAGGAAAGCCACACGCAGCACCCCCAGGGTGGTCTTTCGGAAATCATGGCTTACTTTAGCGATGCGATCAATTTGCTCTTTGCTGCGGCCCAAAACCTTGAGGGTGGTCAAGCCCTGGAGCACATCCAGGAAATGGGCGCTCATGCGGCTGAGGGATTTCCACTGCTTTTTGGTCAGCGCATCAGCCAGGCTGCCAATCAACACCATAAAGACCGGAATCAGCGGTGCGGTAAGCATTAATACAAATCCCGTAAGCACATCGCGCGGGAATATGAACACCAAAAACGTAACTGGCACCAGGGCAGCCAAAACCAGCTGCGGCAGATATTCGCTGAACCAGGCATCTAATGCTTCAACTCCCTCCATTACGGTATTGATCAATTCCCCCGTGCGTTCTTCGCGAACATAAGCAGGTCCCAGGGCGATCAGATGACGAAATAGCCGTCCACGAAGGTCGGTCTTGATACCGCGTGCAAGATGGCCAGCGCTGATCTTTCCCAACCAAATCATCACCGCACGCCCAAGGATCAACAACAACAATAACTGCAGTTCCCCTGAAATATCGGAGAGATTTTGGTCACCCAAGTATACAGCGTCGACGGCCTGACTGAGAATCCAGGCCCCTCCGACAATTAAGACGCCGGTAAAATACCCGGTCAAAATGGTCATCGAGATTGCGGCGCGATAGCTTTTGGTAAGCCTAACAAGACGTTTGTTTATCATTAATGAAATTATACGCTGAAAGGCGCTGGTAGATTTAATTCACAGAAAATCAGATATCATGGCGGGGCACCTGGAAATATAACCTACCCTAAATCTAAGATGTTGGTTAATGAAAGCAAAACAACATACTACCCCGACACAACCAAGTTGAATTACAGCCATATATCTATGAAAAAAGCGGAGCAGATCAAATACTGATCTACTCCGCCTACCTGAATCAGGTTGGTCAGTAAATCAATGTTTCGGGGTCCGCCTTGATACGATGGCGGAAAATGCGGTACGTCCAAATTTGGTAGATCAATACGATGGGGACAAAAATAGCCGCAACGATGGTCATCACCTTCAACGAGTAAGGTGATGCCGATGCATTATAGATATTGAGGGTATAAGCTGCGTCCATGCTGGAGATGAGGATATGAGGGAACAACCCGGCAAAAACCATAATGGTGGCAAAGACAATGGTAAGAGAACCAGCGATAAAAGCCCAACCGTTTTTTCCCTTTATGTTGAACCAGCCCGAGAGCAACAAGGCAACAGCAGCCAAAAGAGCAGGGATCAATCCGTTAATCCCTGATTTGGTTAGTATTTCAGTCTCAAAGAAAGTCCAGATCAGGAAAATAACTGTCAGAATCACAGCAGCTATCCAAGCTTTAAAGCCATAAGCTTTAGCACGATCAATGAGCACACCTTCGGTTTTCAGGACGAGGAAGTTGGCGCCGTGAGCGATGAAGAGGGCGACAAAAACCAATCCACTCAGGAGGGCATAGGGATTGAGCAGTGGGAGCAGTCCTCCCCAGTAGTTCATATCTGCATCGATGGCAAAGCCGCGCATCAGGTTACCGACGGTGACTCCCCAGAGCAAAGCGGGAAGCAAGGAACCAATAAAAATCCCCCAATCCCAGCGGTTCCGCCAAACCGGATCATCCCTGAGACTGCGATACTCAAAGGCCAATCCGCGGACAATAAGGGCGGCAAGCATGAGGACAAGTGCCAAATAGAATCCGCTGAACAGGGTAGCATAAACTTGAGGAAAAGCGGCGAAAAGCGCGCCACCAGCGGTGATCATCCAAACCTCGTTGCCATCCCAGTGAGGTCCAATCGTGTTAATAACGGCCCGGCGCTCGTTATCATCTTTGCCAATCAAGGGCAGCAGGATACCAACACCGTAATCAAAACCTTCTAGAAAGAAAAACCCGATAAATAAAACGGTTACAAGAATAAACCAAATTGTATTTAGATCCATGATCATTTCTCCAATACTGCCTATTCAGCAGTCGTCGTGATCTCTCTAATTTTGACATCGCTGGTACCGTACTTGACTGCCAGTTTGTAGGCAACAATGGTAAAAACGGTATAAATGACCAACATCAGCGTAAGTGAGATGGCGACATTCCAAGCAGGGACATTGGGCGAGACAGCATCTTCAATTTTTTGCAGTCCATACACAATCCAGGGCCAGCGGCCGGTTTCGGCTAAAATCCAACCGGTAGTCACAGCAAGATAGGGCAATGCGGCAGCATATACAACAACCTTGAGGAAGATCTTTTTATCATCAAGGCCGCGATCTTTGCTCCAGAGAACGCCCAAGAAAGCGATCAGGACCATTAAACCGCCGGCACCAATCATGGCCCGGAATGACCAGTAATTGAGCGCAACTGGCGGTACATAATCCCCAGATCCATAAATTTGCTCTAATTCAACTTGTAATTGGTTGATGCCTTTGATTTCGCCGTAGGGTCGATTGTAGGTCATAAAACTGAGCAGAGCAGGGACACGTATTGAGAAAATATCTTCAGTTTGTTCCCAATTACCGATGGTGAAAAGAGATAGAGAAGCTGGATCTTCGGTATTGAAGTGCGCTTCTGCAACGGCCATTTTCATCGGCTGATGTTCAACCATGAATTGTCCCTGCATATGTCCAATCACACCAACCAGCAGCGAGCCTATCAAGGCATAAATTGCCGCCATGCGGAAGGAAGGTCGGAAAAAAGTGACATCATGCTTGCGCAGCAAGTGCCAGGCACTGAAGGCCATGACCACGAAACCGGCCAAGGCGATGCCGGATGAGAGCACGTGGGGAAATTGAACCATAACGTTGGGATTGAAAACCAAGGCACCAAAATCAGACATCAGTGCACGCCCAGTTTGAGGATCAATGGTGTATCCCTGGGGATTCTGCATGAAGGAATTGGCAATTAAGATCCAAAGTGCGGAAATATTGGATCCGATAGCAATTAACCAGGCCGTGGCAAGGTGCATTTTTTTAGATAATTTATCCCATCCAAATACCCACAGACCAATAAAGGTTGATTCCATGTAGAAGGCAAGCAGCGCTTCAATTGCCAGCGGAGCCCCAAAGATATCGCCCATAAAGCGTGAGTATTCCGACCAGTTCATGCCAAACTGGAATTCCTGTACGATACCCGTGACAACACCAATAGCAAAATTTATCAAGAAAATCTTGCCCCAAAATTTTGCCATTACCTTGTAGATCTGATCACCGCTTCGGACGTAGCGAGTCTCAAGAATGGCAATAAAGATGGATAAGCCCAGGGTAAGGGGGACATAGAAAAAGTGGTAGATGGTAACAATGGCAAACTGCCAGCGCGCCAAAATAAGTGGATCCATAATTCTCTCCCTTTAAATCAGATGAATTTAGGGTGTCATTTAAAGATTATATCTTGATGTCATATATTTGTTAATCGCGTCTTCATATTGTGACGCGCTGATCTATGCTCGGTTAATATCCGGACAGGCAAATAGATAGGCAAACAGCAAAATCAGATATCAGGTAATTTATTGAAATATCTTATTTTTAGCGAAAGATGAGCGGTATGGCAATAATTGTGAACAACCCCCAGATAACATAGTAATTAGTTCCAAAGCTAAATGTCTGCTGCAATGAATCAACCCAATTCTCGAAACCACCTTTAAACTGCTTATAAATGAGACGAATCAAAATGCCAATATTGATGGAATTCCAGCCAATGATGGTCAAACGGTTAATGGTGATGCCCCCACCGACTGTGCGGTAAACTGTGGCAGACATGGCGTAGATGCTAATCAGGGTGGCTAAAATGGCGACTGCAATAATTCCGTTCCGCAGCCATTTTTGTACTTCTTGAGATAGTTCGGCCGAAGAAATTGGTGTGGCGCCCATCAACAAGCCCATGACAGCAAATAACATCAAATTATAAACGATCAGTACATCGCGCTGTTTAAAGGGTTCCATAAAATTGAAGGGAATCACGAAAGTATAAATCACCAAAACGATGAGGGTGAGCGGCAGCAGCAAACGCATCATGGTAGCGATGAATTTGCTCAATCCCTGGGAGAAATCCTGTTCTCCTGGGTGCAGCCGGGGATCATAAATACTAGCCACAGCCAGGGTGGGCAGCAAGCCAAAACCACCAGCGGCGATCAAGCGCATGATTGGCTCAGGGATATCGACGTTGAGGGCGGCGAACATACCAAAGGTGATAACCCCCAATGCAACACCAAAGATGAGGTAAAGCCCGGCCGTTATGATGGCTTCAATAGATTTGATTAGAAAGGCAAAACGATGCTTAAATGGAGATTTGAGCCCCAAAACCGTAATTCCGATGGCTACCCAGGCTAAAATTGGTAAATGGATAGCTGATAAAGTGAGGTAATGCTCCTGATTTCTCTCAATTAACCCCGGTGCGAGAAGAAATACCAAGCTGCTGATCAGGAGAAGAACTAACCCAACAAAGGAGGTGCGGCGATAATGCTTATTCGATGTGCCTGCCAAAAAGATCAAATTAAATATCGCGGCTATCGGTGCCCAGAGAAGGATTAAAAAAGGTAGGTAATCAAGGAATAAGGGGCCGCTTTCATCCGTGATCAGCCAAAAACAAATTCCTGTCACGATACTTATAGGAACTGCTAATTTCCAATTAACAGCTGCTTTGGATCCATCGAAATCGTCAGCCACGGGCTGCTTTAAACGAAAATACCAGGCGGCCAAGAGCAAATTTTCAGGGTCCTGCTGGTAACAAACCGTCAATGCTGCCTGGAAAGTCCCTACTCTGTCAGTATCCTGAATACTCTTAAATAGGGATTCCATTTTTTCAGGGTCGCGGCTTGCAAGATTAATATCTGAATAATAATCCATTGTTTTGATCCTTAATAAGGGTTTATGGGATTCCAATATATCAAGAAATACCCCTAAAATCAATTGCTTCCAGGGTGATTGAATTTGGACAGGTGCAGCGCCCTACCCTAATTTATGACGCGGAGTAGGCATTAAATAATTTGAAACGCACCTGATATTTACCTGGTTATCGAAAAGGGTGTCAAGCCTGAAGGATCGTGAATCAACATGCGGTTACCCTGAACCTGCTTCAGGCAGTTTCAGGGGATATGGTGGAATCTGTTCGATGACGAATATCCAATTGGGGAAACGGAATTTCAATGCCCGCCTCATTGAGGGCATTATAAAGGGCACTATTGACCCGATCAAACATTCGGCGGGTGTCGGTATAAGAATCCAACCACCAGCGGACGCGGAAAACCAATTCAGAGGGTCCAAATTCTAGAAACAGGGCTTCAACTTTATGGTCCGGTAAGACACCTTCAACATTTCGGACGGCCTCAATCATCGTACGGCGAGCAAACTCTAAATCAGTACCATAGGCAACACCAAGCTGAATCTGATTACGATATTTGGTGTCTGGGAATGAATAATTAACAATCAGGCTTTTATTGATCACAGAATTTGGAATGATCACCATGCGGCTATCACGGGTGAGGATTCGGGAGCTTCGCAAACCTATGTCGAGAACATCCCCCCAGGTATTGAGCTCTTGAATGGCAATACGGTCACCAATTCGAAATGGTCGATCAATCATGATTGCAAAACCTGCGATGGTATCTGCTAATGTTGCCTGGGCAGCCAAAGCGATCGCCAATGAACCGATGCCCAGGGTGGTAACCATTGCGGTAATATCAACTTCAAAATGACCTAATAAGGTGATAATTCCGATCATCCAGACAAGAATGACAACAACGCGCTGAACGAAAGGCAGCAGTTGCTCATCAAGATCGGTTTCTGTACGATAGGCAATATCACGTCCATACCAGGAAAATATATCCACAACCGCGCGCCAGATAAAGAAGAAGATAGCACCACCATAAAGAATATAGAAGATGTCGTCAAGGCGCGCATTCCAGCTGATTGGTATAAAATCAAGACGTGTAAGGGCGATTTGGAAAGCAAGAATTACGCTTAGCGCGTAAAGCGGTCTGCGCAATGTATCCAGCAAAACATTATCTAAATTTGTAGCTGTGCGGTCCGTTACCCGACTGATGATTTTGTCTAATATAAGGTGAATAATCCAACGACCTAAGATCAGTACAGCAACCACAATCAACAGGGAAATACCCGCATCTAACCAATCATTGGCATCAAGCCCTAAAAATGTAGAATCCATACGCTACCTCGTTTTACTATGCAAAAAGATGACGATATTTATCGGCAAATAAGGCCGGTGTTCCACCTGTATGCCAGAAAAGAACTGTTTCATTTGGAGAAAAATATCTCTTACGGATGAGATCAATCATGCCGCCGGCAGCCCTACCAGTATAAACTGGATCAAGCAATAACCCTTCGTGACGGGCGAAGAGCTGGATGGATTCCACTTCAAGCTGGCTAGGGTTCCCATATCCGGCGCCTAAATAATCGGCATTGGCAAGGATCGATTCTGGGGAGAAGGTGGTTGGTGCACCCATGAGATCTGCCAAATCTGCTGCAATACCAGCCACCCGGGAGCATAAAACATCTTCAGGCTCATCAATGCTAATACCCAGCACTTTCCCAGGATAGTCAAAAAAATGTGCGCCAGCTACCATGCCGGCGTGTGTACCTCCGGATGAAGATGCAAAGACAATCCAATCGGGATCCACACCCTGAGCCAGCATTTCCTCTATGGCATAGGCATAAGCTGCGGCACCCATTGGATTAGAACCACCATAGGGAACTAAATAAGGTTCCCGACCATCGCTAACTGCATTTTCAAAAGCGCGCTGCAAATCATCGTGTCGAGATTCCCAGTTGGCCCAGACAACCTCGACACCCAAGAGCTGATCAAGCAAATAATTGGCCGAGGGCGCTTCAGAAGGATCTCCTGCTAAAACCAAAATACAGTCTAGCCCTAATCGCGCCGCAGCGGCCGCAGTCTGGCGACAGTGATTGGACTGCACAGCACCAGCGGTGATCAATGTTTTTGCATTTTTTGCCCGGGCTTCGGCAGCGAGGTATTCTAATTTACGCGCTTTATTACCGCCAAAGGCAAGCCCAGTTTGATCATCGCGCTTGACCAGCAAATGTGGACCACCTAAAACTGCGCTCAGACGAGGCAATTCTTCAATTGGCGTGGGAAGATGGGCAATTGGTATGCGGGGAAGCTGTTTCATTAGGAGCTCCTATTATTGAAACACGAAGAACAAACACTTAGGCTTTGTTTGATATTACCTACATCAAGGCAATTGCTTCCCCTGGATGCGCTCGGTTCTGGCTTTACCACGCAGGCGCATGAGGTCTAAGATCCGTGGAAGCACACGACTATATAATTTGTAAATCAGCGGTCGAAGGGGATAATCATATGCACCCGCGGTGCGCATGACGGTTCCACCTAACCCGCGTTTGAAGCGGAAGACACCCCACATTGAATCGCTTTCGTCAAATAACTCTGGGGCACCCCAAAGATCATAAACTGTGCATCCAGTCGATTTTGCGCGGCGCATGGCTTCCCACTGCAACAGATAAGTGGGCATTTTATTACGATGCAGCGGTCGCGACATGCCATGCATATAATAAGCCCGTCCTGCAAAATTAAAAATCACGACTGCGGCAACCGGCTGACCTTCAACTTCAGCAATCAAAGGTTCTGCCATACCAGCCCCCATAAACTCGGTCCAAACGGTGCGGTAATAATCTTCATCGCGAATGGCAAAGCCATCTCGGGTGGATGTTTCGGCATAGATTTTGTAAAGCATTGGCAAATCACTCTCGTCGCCTATACGCACAACAACACCTTTACGCCCTGCCAAGCGGATGTTATAGCGTGTCTTTTGTTTCATACGGGCGAGAATCTCGTCTTCAGGCGCAGTCAGGTCCACG
>JBDLJO010000077.1:0-10986 GCA_039714275.1 Chloroflexota bacterium
TGAAAAATTTATTAAGCGAGGTAAGAATATTCTTAAACGGGTCGAAAGAATGGATAAGCTCGACAAACCAATTTTAGAGCGCAAACGTATGGGGTTAGCTATAAGCGGATGGCGTGGCAGCAATAAAGTATTGGAGATCAACAAACTTGAAAAGACCTTTAAATCAACAGATGGCAAGGGCAAATCAACTATTCTAAATGGGTTAGATTTATTAATTTGGCGCGGTGAGCGAGTTGGACTGGTGGGAGCAAATGGGTCCGGAAAATCACTGCTTTTCCGGATGATACTTGACCAAGAGACCCCATCTGGCGGTTCTATTTACCTGGGACCCAGCGTTTCCATTGGCTTCTATACACAAGGACATGAAAGTCTAGACTATAACAGTACGCTTATTGATACTGTAAGGCACGCGGCACCACTTTCAGAAGCAAATGCAGTTGCCTTCTTGGGGCGCTTTTTGTTTACCTACGAACAATCTCGGAGCCGGATCTCTAGTTTATCTGGCGGCGAACGCAGCCGCATGCAAATGGCGCTATTAATGCTCACCAGTGCCAATTTCTTGCTGCTTGATGAGCCCACCAACAACCTGGATATCCCATCGGCCGAGGTACTCGAAAATGTTATTGAGGATTTTGAAGGCACGGTTTTAGTTATCTCACATGATCGGTACTTCCTTGATCGCACGGCAAATCGAATCATCGAACTCGATGAAGGTAAACTAAATAAATTTAAAGGCAATTACAGCGATTACCAAGTTGCTAAAAATAAGCCAGTAAATCTATAAGGATGCAATCAAGGTAACTATATTGGAGAAAAAATAAAATGTTCGATTTTGATACCCTGCCAGACCGCAGAAATTCTGAAAGCGTAAAATGGAATTTTTACGAGGAAGATGTACTGCCCATGTGGGTAGCAGATATGGATTTCCTCTCTCCCAAGGTGGTGATTAAGGCGCTGCAGGAACGCGTTGCACACGGCAGTTATGGTTACCCGCTGATCACCAAAGAAATGCGTTTCTCGGTGGTAGATTGGCTGACCAAGCGTCATGATTGGGAAATCAACCCCGAAGATTTGTTTTTCCTTCCGGGTGTGGTATCTGGGTTTAATATCGCGGCACATTTATCCAGCCAACCAGGTGATGGGGTTCTCGTACAAACGCCAACCTATGGACCCTTCTTAAATGTCGCCAAGAATAATAATCTCGTGCAGCAGGAAATGGCGCTGACACGCGGAAATGACGGAGAATATTACGTTGATATGGACCTCTTCGAGGCAACCATCACCGAGAAGACACGTGTCTTCATGCTGTGCAACCCGCAAAACCCCACTGGGCGTGTCTTCCGCGAAGATGAATTATCGCAAATGGCTGAAATCTGCCTACGCAATAATATATTGATTTGTTCTGACGAAATCCACCACGATTTAGTTTACCCCGAAAATAAACATATCCCGGTAGCTTCGTTGAATCCAGAAATTGCAGCAAATACGATCACGTTAATCGCCCCCAGTAAAACGTTCAATATTGCGGGAATCAAAGCTTCAGTGGCCGTAATTCAAGATCCAGAGCTGCGGAAAAAATTTGAGGTATCGCGGCGCGGTCTTGCAGAATGGGTTAATGTGCTAGGGCAAACTGCCATGCAAGCCGCCTACCAAGAAGGAGCGCCCTGGCTTGAGGCGTTGTTAAAATATCTGGAAACAAACCGTAATTTTGTATATGAATTTACCAACCAAGAACTTCCTGGAGTTCAGATGACAAAACCCGAAGGCACTTTTTTGGCGTGGTTGGATTGCAAAGAAACGGGCATTGATGGCAGCCATAGTGAATTCTTCTTGAAAAAGGCAAGGGTAGCGGTGAATGATGGTTCCTGGTTTGGGGCAGGCGGAGAGGGGTTCGTTCGTTTAAATTTTGGCTGCCCCCGGTCAATGCTTGAAAAAGCTCTACACAGCATGAAAGCAGCACTTTCTGAATAAGAATTTATATGCAATTCTATTAGATGATTCTTGGTAAACCGCTTTCAAGTATAGTTTGGTATTAATTCACTTTCTTATTCAAGACTTCAATATTTGGCTCTAGAGGAATGCGCTCAATCAAATCTAAGAAGTCTACGGGGGCAACTTGTGACTGCGGCTTATCCATCAAAGCTAACAGGGCAGCCTCCATGACATTGGTCCCAAAACTGCGACCATCAAAACGCGGGGTTGTAGTAACCAAAATGTCAACATTGCGTTCGCGCAATTCTTCTACATTCTTGGCCGTGGTTGTATTTGTAATGACAATCTTACCGGCTAAATCATCAGGCATGTGCGCACGAATCGAGACAAAATCCCCTGCAAGGATATCCGCTTCTTGATAATATTTAGTCCATTTTGGTTCGGGATCTTTATCTTGGGCAGATCCCAGGGGATAGAACCACTTAAATGGCAATTTGGTTATCACGGGCAATAACAAGGCAGCCATTATGCGAACTGAGGTTAAACTTTGAATCGGGATTGGCATTCCCAAAGAGAACATAAAGTCGCAGAAAGTAACATCACACCCAGCTTCAACAAGAGCCTTCGCCATCACATAACGATCAACGGCGTTAGTTTTCATCGCTTTCATGCCTTTCAGCGTTCTACCTTCAGCATTTAGGTGGGCTTCAAGGGCTGTCAAGGCTCGCTGGACAAGCAATCCCTTAACCGCGTTGCCATCTCCAATTTTACTGATCTTAACTGCTTTACTAATTTTTTTTACTTCACGAAAATAATAATGTTTACTTCCTACACCGAGATAAAATTCCAAGCCCCCAACGCCAAAAGCATCAACTACCCCATCATATTGCTTATACAACGCCACGGCTTCATTTAAATCACCGTTAGTCCCTTGACGAGAAAGCTCAACCATTTCACCAAGAAATTCATGCCGGGTTGTATGATCTCGAGATTTTGATCCGACGCTTATTGATAGCACTTTTTTCATTGCTGCCTCCGGGAATTAATGCCTATTACGATAAACCCTAATTTTTTATTTTCGATGCGGTTTTTAAAAACAAAAAACCTTCCTCATGGGCATGGAAGGTTTTTAATCTATTCATATTTTTAACCAAGTTCAGGATAAATGTTCCAGAATTTTTTTATGCACAACTTGAGCATCCAAATCAATAATGGAAATTAATTTATCACGACTAGAATCGCCAACAACAACTTCCACTTTCGAAGCAGGTATGGATAAAATTTCAGCTAAAAATTTTGTTAATTGCTGATCCATTTTTTCATCACTTGGCGAGGAAGTTAATCGAATACGAATTGTGCCATCATTGAGGATTTCGGCTATCTCATTTGTACTCGCGCGGGGAGTAATACGCACCCCAATCGCAGCACCTTTCTTCCCATTATGCAGTCGATAATCACGTTTAACCATTAATCACTCCTCAAATAAATGTACGCAAAATATTCACCACAAGACTGCCAATAATTTGCACAAGAATCAACAAGACCAATGGGCTAAAATCAAATATCCCCACCATTGGCAATACCCGTCGAATTGGGGCCAACATAGGTTCAACAATGCGGCTTAACTGCTGGCGAATCGGATGAAAGGGCGACATAAAATATGATAGAACAATATGAGCTAATAAAATAATAACAAATAATTGCTCAAAAACATAAACCAGTTTAATTAAAAAAGGTATCACTTCTTCTTACTCCGCTTTGAATAAATTTCGATGAAATGAATCATGGCATATTATACGCTATCTGCGCTGGCCCACAATAGCAGTGCCAACTCTTACCATAGTCGCACCCTCTTGCACTGCGACCTCAAAATCATTGCTCATCCCCATCGAAAGGTGGTCCCAATTCGTATCAGGGAATTGTTCTGCTAAGAAAGATTTTAGAAGACGCAAACGACGGAAAAACGGGCGCGCATCTTCTGGATCTGAAGTGAAAGGGGGCATGGTCATCAATCCTCGTATTTGTAGATGATCCAGATCAAAAAGAGGATTCAAGGATTCGGCCAGTTCGAACCAACGGCTTTGGTCCCAAGCGGACCACCCATATTTAGAAGCTTCACCACTGACATTAAATTCCAGTAAAACTGGCAACTGAAGATTGCGCTCTTGAGCAAATCTATTTAAGCGATTGGCTATTTTCATACGATCCACAGCGTGAACCCAGGCATAGTTTTCAACAACCATTTTCGCTTTGCGGCTCTGAATGTGTCCAATCATATGCCATTCGACATTTTCACTGGCACTGAATGCCATTTTTTCAACACCCTCTTCGGGATAGTTTTCTCCAAGGAAACGAGCACCTGCATCAACCACTGCCTGGACTATTTCCACGGGACGGGCTTTGGTAACGACAATTAATTTAATGTCTTCGGGTTTGCGGTTGGCGGATTGTGCGGCCTTCGTAAGACGTTCTAAAACCTGATGATAATTATCGACGATTTGTTGGCGTAAATTCATGAGTTTTTAACCAATTAATTTCTAATTCTCATAGACCCCTAAATATATCTATATATTTTACCGCTTCAACTAGGAGTTGTGCAACATTAAATGGTAATTTGATCTTGAGTCATTTTCCCAAATTTTCAGCGCATTTTTTTAGACTGGATTCAAAAGCATTGGACAGGATTTAATAACTATCTTTCGTTCAGGGCAATCAAAACACCAAAACGCCCAGTTTGACCCTTTTCAAAACGGTGCGAAAACCAATCATCATTATGACAAGCGGTACATAATCCTGCAATTTCAATTTGACGCACTCCGGCTTGTTCCAATATCAGGCGATTAGCGGCCCACAAATCAAATTGAACATCACCATTCTCCTTTAACAAGAGTTCATCAATGTGATCGCTGAAGGTACCCTGAACTTGCTCGATAACATTTTGTCCAATTTGATAATGATGGGCAGCTATTGAGGGTCCTATAGCAGCGATAATTTTGTCCGGGTCGCTGTGAAATTGATCGCTCATTTTTTGAACAGCGGACTGCACTGCTTTCTTGACTGTCCCCTGCCAACCAGCATGAACCAGACCGACAACCTTATTGGCAGGATCATGCAGCAAGATAGGTACACAATCAGCAAAACGCATAAATAATGAGATATTTGGCTTGTTGGTCAATATAGCATCGGCTTTAAGGTAAGGTTGATCCAAAGGACGAGGTTGATTTGCGACAACAACATCAGCGCTGTGAACCTGCCAGACATCGTAAAGCGATTCGGGTGCCCGCTCCACCGAACGAAAGGCACTTATACGATTGGACGCGACATGGTCTAAAGGATCACCTACCGTTCCCCCCATATTGAGGGAAGCCCAGGGTTTTGGGCTAACACCTCCATGACGGGTAAATACTGCATGTGTTACTGCAGTATTATCAAAAATATCAAAAGTAAAGTATCGAATTTTATCAACTTGATGAAAAGGCATTTTATGTATTGCTCAGCGATTGTGTTGTTCAATATAAGCGAATTTTTTTACCAATAGACGCCGCGTATCAGTCATGGTTTCCTCAACAAGCGGGAATCCCAACCAGGCTGTCGTCAACCCAAAAAGTGTGCCGGTAAATAGACGTAAGAAGGGCACACTCTCGCGGTAAGGAAATGCCAACGCCAATACATCCCAGACCTTTCCATCCAAGACGGCCAGTAACTGCCCAAGCATTTGCGATCCCCCGTCATAAGCAATGGGAAAAATACCCAATGCAATCCAAACAGCAAAAGGCAATGGTTTCCATTTGCGTCCGGTAACTGCAAAGACAATACCAAAACTCAGCATGGCGATGTATATGGCAATATCACGCTGACAAAGCGCAATTTTATAACCCACCACATCATTTCCCACAAATTGGCGCGCAGGGAGCAAGCCCTGTTCATCCAGTCCGGTTGCATCCTGGAAGGTTTGATATCCATCAAGTCCAGCAGTTTCTCGTGGGTAAATGGGCTGTTCTCCAAAGAGGAAGAAGGAACGATAGGACAGCTGATGGCATAAACCACCGTAAATTTTGTATATCACTCCCGCTGGGGCAACTGCACCTGCTTGCTGAAGAACTGGCGCTAAAAAGGGTAAGCCAACATAGATGAAAATCAGTAAATTAAAAACCAACATATAATGGCGTGAAAACCAATGCGCAAATAGATCTGCTTTAGCTATTTTATGATCTGCTGTGATACGTTTCTTGTATCGCTCTCCATCTATAGAATCAAGCTGGTTTTGTCGATCTTGGGCTGCTCCCAAGACCATGGTCAATTTTTGCCGATCAAAGGGTGCACGCAATTTATATGGACCAACTTCGATGACCGGAATATCCAAACCATAAGCGGCGCTCAAATCGGCATTGCCATCGATATCAATAACAACTAATTTATGGGGATATTTTTCCTCTAACAACTGCAGATCAGCTTTGGCCTGATCACAGAGATGACAGACCGAGCGACCAAAAAGGGTTACAGTTAACAATATTTTCTCCTGTTTTTTGTGGTTATTTATTTCCCATCCATAGCTGGATTTATGGGTTTAATCCCAGCTCAGCTAAATATTCATCCAATTGGCTTTCAACAATCAACCCAATATGCTGCACCCGAATAATTCCTTCTGAATCTACAAAAAAGGAGGTAGGGTATGCCCGAATTTGGTACAACTGCTGAACTACAGCACCAGGATCCAACAAAACATCAAACGTCAGGTTCATTTCATCGGCGAAAGTTTGCACATCAGATTCTGTTTCGTCAAAGTTGACTGCGACAACCCGTAATTCACCATCATACTGATCAAAGCGGTCTTGAAAGGTGGGCATTTCTAAACGACAAGGGCCACACCAAGTTGCCCAAAAGTTAATTATCACTGAATGACCGCGCAAATCTTCAAGCGAAATAATATCTCCAGAAAGTGCTACTAACTCAAAATTTGGGGCCTGAGCACCGACCGCCAAACCAGCATTGATGCTGGGATCTTCTGAGGCATCACTAAACTTGGGAGGCTCAGATGGACGAAAGAAGCCAAATATAACGGCAGCTCCTGCACCTACTCCTACCAATAATCCTGCCACTAATGGTCCGATACGACGCCACATAACCAACTCCTGATTGGCATTAGAGGCCAAAATCCACAAATCCGCCAAAACGAGCCAATTGCTCAAACGTACCCATGAAAAGCATCACACCAACAATAATTAGAATCACACCCATTACGATTTCAGTATAGTGCATAACCTTGCCATAACGGCGTAAAACCGTGGTCACCCAACCCACGCCCAGAGCAGCAACTAAAAATGGAATTGCCAATCCTATTGAATATGAGGTTAGCAATGCAGCACCTTGATTGAGATTACCGCTGTTAAGAGATAAGGTTAAGATTGCACCCAAGACCGGCCCAACACAGGGTGACCAGCCAGCCGAGAAAAATACACCCATCATGGCAGAAGATAAATATCCACGCTGCCGGTCAGGTTTAGATTGTGGACGGAGATCATATTCAAAAAAGGGAATGCGAATGATATGTGTCATGTGTAAGCCAAAAATCACTACTACAACGCCCCCAATCTTCGCTAACAGACCACGCAAATCATAGAGCAAACTACCTAAGGCTGATGCTGCCAATCCCAACAAAATAAATACAACGCTAAATCCAAGCACAAAGGCCAGACCATGACTTAATGTCACCCAACGGTTGATTGTTCCATCACCGTCGCTTGAGGCAACCGAGCGACCACTCAAGTAACCAATATAGGCTGGTACCAATGAAAAAACGCAGGGTGATAAAAATGATGCCAAACCGGCCAAAAAAGCTAGGCCAATAGTAATGTTTTCTAAATCCATAAATTTATCTCCAGTAATACAAATATCAAATGCTTTCTAACAAAAATCTATTGTTGCATAACTCTTAATTATGAAAATTACCATTCTTTTACTGTTACCCGGGTGCTGCCCTCACCAACGATGGTCAGATCACCAGATTCGAATGAAACATGCGGTTGCGACCAGCGGAAAATCCATTTTCCATCATCCGGCGCTACATTTACACAACCATGTGACATTGGTTCGCCGTAATTATTATGCCAATATGTGGAATGAATGGCAACGCCATCGCCCTGGAAAAGGGAAGTCCAACCTACACCCGGCACATCCCAACTACCGGCAGCGGTACTGCCCCCCATATGAAGAGAAAAAAGTTTGCGCCAGATGGGAAATCCTGGTGCATTGGGAGCCGAAAGTGGTGTTGAATTCTCACCAAGGCCCGTGGAGACACGACAAAAATAAACTTCTGTATTTCCTTCAAAGCAAGAGAGTGTTTGCACGCCGTAATTAATATCAACAACAATGCGTTTGTCTTCCACATCTGGGCTAATAGGGGCAAGCTCTGCGCGCGTTAACGGCCTGAATGCTTCCGCCAGGCACCAGAATTTATCTCCGGGATTGCCATAGCGTTCATTAACGCGATACCAAACCTGGCCATTGGAATCGGTTTTTAGTTGATCAATCCATAAAATTTGGGAATAATAAAATCGAAAGACTTGCCCATTTTCTTGGCGAAAACGCCACCAAGCTGATCGCACTGGAGGGTTATCAATTATTGCATCAACGTATGGTGTGGTCACTTCAACCCACATGCCGGCCTCTTCCCCCATTGCCGGTAAAGAATCAACGGGAGTATTCAATAGATTTTTTACTGGTTGAAAATGGGGCGCCCAAATATAACCATCGGGAGTTTCAACCCAACGCTGATTATTTCGCCAGGGCCATCGACCAACAACATCTGTCACCCAGGGCAAGACCTCGTCTTCAAACAACACACCTGCTGAAGCGCTGTCGTAATCTGGACGGGTTTTAAGATCGACCCTACCCACACAAACACGCCCCAAACGCTCAGCTTTGGGGAAATTTTCCCGCTCTAACGATTGCTTCCAGGGATTTAAAGCTAAATTGCCCAATCCTAATGCGGTTAATTTTAGAAAAGCCCTACGATTATCTTTCATTGATTTCGCCAAGATTTTGCATTGTGTATAATCCAGTTCTTTCTATGATTTGTGAATAACAAAGACCAGTTTTTTGAAGAGAAAAGACCTAATCTTATATTATTCAGATGCGCCTAAGGATACCATGCTTACATTAGCTCTGGATAAATGACAATGGTATACTTCAATCTATGCCCCCTTTGAACGAATTTTGGGAACAACTACGCTCTGCACCGCTGTATATGCAATTGAGGCGATGGCGATGGATGCTTTTCCCAGGCGTCATGGCGCTGGCGTCCCTACATCAATTAGCACTATACGCATTGCTGCGACCTGTTCCCACACGGTGGCAGTGGTGGTTAGAGCTACTGCTCTACAGTGCTACTGGAAGCTTTGCTGCCTGGATTGGGGTTAGCTGGATCGCAGATGCGATTGAGGAGCGCGATAGTTCAACCCAGCAATTGAACTCAGCTTTCAGTCAGCTAGAAGAGCAAAATCAACAGTTATTAACTTTGCACACGTTAGGTCGGAAAATCTCAGCAGCCAAAAACCAAAATGAAATCATCACATTAGCCGCACAAGCACCCATACACTTAGCAGAAGCTAAAGCATCATCTGTAATTACCTTCAGCGACGAACAGAATCTCAAGCTCGATATGGCCTGGGGTTTGAGCGATAACTATACCCAAGCACTGCGCACACGCCTGGACACAGGGATACAAGATACTCGTTGTCATGATTGCACAAATTTAGAAACACCAGTTACCAGCGAATGCCCTCTTTTCTCAGGTTTAGAACTCAATTCCCGTGAGGAGGGAATAGGCGCTCTCACCTGCATCCCCATTATTCAAAACAAAGAACGTACAGGCATTATCGCAGCCTATTTTTCAGATACTCAGGGTCCCACAGAAAATCAAAGCAGGGTTCTTAATTTGCTTGCTGATATGGTATCGACATCCCTTAAAAAACTGGAACTGCAGGCCGATACACCTGAAGAAAGAATCGACCTAACAGCTCCAATCATCCAAAAAACGCCATCCACCGAACAATTCATCGAGAGGGTTTTGCAGATTACTTTGGAAGGGTGGAATGCACAGATTGGAGGTATCTATATCTTTGACGAGGTAACACAATCGTGGGATTGTCCAACCTATTTAGGAGATAATTACTCGCCTAATTCCCCAAGTTTTGAGCTTGGACTAAACTTAGCGCAGCAAGCTTATAACCTTAATCATCCCATTATTCACGAGCGTTTGCCAAAAGCAAAGCACAAACTTCGTTCTGCTGCAGCTACACCATTGATTGTAGATGGACAATCGCTGGGGTCTTTATTTTTAGGATCTAATCAAAGATTTGCAATTACATCTTATCACCGCGATTTGATTGCGACCTTTGCTCATCAAATCGCACTCGCTTTGCGCAGTGCTGAACATTATGTACAACAAAGTCAAACGGCAATTTTACAGGAAAGACTACGTCTCTCACGAGAATTCCATGATGGTCTGGCTCAGACCTTAGGCTATTTGAATCTGCAAAGTGAGCGTATATATAATCTCGTCAACTCCGAAGACAGCGAATCCGCACTGAGAGAAATTGCGCATCAATCTGAAATTATCCTTTCAGCTTATACCGATGTACGTGAAGCAATTGATGGGTTAAGATTAAATATTGAGAAACCGACGCAGCTATCCAAACGCTTAAGCAGCTATGCCAGTGAATTTGCCCGTCAAACAGGTCTGGAAGTAAAATTCGAATCAAACCCTGAGGACATGTCTGTTTCACCCGACATAGGATTGCAAATCTTGAGAATTGCTCAAGAAGCACTAACCAATGTTAGAAAACACGCACATGCAAATAATGTTATTATTTCTATCTCGGATGATAAACATTATTTAACCTTAAGGGTAGATGATGATGGGCGAGGTTTTCCGACCGAGGATAAAACTAACACCATCTACCAAAGCCATGGATTGACATCTATGCGGGAACGGGCTGAAGAGCTTGGCGGTACATTGACCATCGCTACAGGACCAAAACAAGGCAGCCGCGT
>JBDLJO010000078.1:0-10764 GCA_039714275.1 Chloroflexota bacterium
AGTATAGCATCTACACCCATCTTGATTAATCTATTTATGTTTTCAGCATCGTCAGCAGTCCAAGCATGAACCTGCAGCCCTTTCGAATGAGCCAAATCGGTTAATTCTTGTGTTAGCAAAAGATAGTCAAAATATAATACCGACGCATTACACTCTAAACAAAGATCAACAATATATTGAGCAGAGCGGGTCTCACTCTCTTCTTCACTGGGATCCAAGCCAATCATCTTGTCAGGGAAAAGTTTAGCCAGCCTTTTGACAACCTGACGATTATATGAAGTAAACATAACCCGATCCAGATAACCATATTGGCGAACTAAAGCAACAACAGCATCATCTATCCCCTCTACCTTATCATCCTCTCTAGCCTTAATCTCGATGCAAAGTTTAGCATCAGTCTCCTTCAAAGCCTTGAGAACTTCCTCTAAGGTCGGTATCCTCATCCCTTGAAACTTTTCGCTCGTTTTAATTCCTGAATCAAGCTCACGAATTTGCGCTAAAGTCAAATCTTTAATATATCCTGCGCCATCTGTTAGGTTTGAAACTTCCGAATCGTGAAATACAACAACAAAGTCGTCTTTACTCAAGGAAACATCTAGTTCAATATAGTCAACCCCTTCTTCGAGAGCTTTTTGAAAAGCCATAATGGTATTTTGCGGATATATACCAGAGAATCCACGATGGGATATATTTAGGACAGGCATTTTATTTCTCCTTTTGGATATAGAATCAAGAATCGATTTTCTCTAATAAAGTTATTTGGGTTGCATACTTGTTTTGGGCTTGAGTGCTATTCTACTTGCACTTTCTCTAATTAAGCAAGATAGCGATTAAAAACCAGACAAATCTGTGTACTCAAGATCTGTCTGGCTTAAAATCTTTACGTTATTCTTGACCCACACTTATACTACGCTGCGTCATCTCCCTTTTGGAAGAGAAACGCGATTAGCCCTAAAATGCCAGTTGATACCATCAGTAAAACGCTGACGGCATTTATTTGGGGAGAAAGCCCAAAACGCAAACGGGAATACAAAATAATGGGTACAGTGGTGGAATCAGCGGGGCCGCTAAGGAAATATGTGGTGTTGAAGTTCTCAAACGAGAACAAAAATGCCACAATCGCTGCGCCAACAATAGCAGGTGTCAGGAAACGTAAAGTGATGGATAGTATTGCTCTCGCTCGGGTAGAGCCTAAATCCATAGCAGCCTCTTCGAGAGATTGATCAAATTTACGTAAGCGTGCTGTGATAACCAAAGTTGTCGTTGTAGCAACAAAACTGACTTGTCCCAGCACCACCAGCCAGAAACCAGGGCGCAGAAAAGTTCCCGCGCCTGCGCCAAAAGCCATATCAAGAGAGTTAGCAATGGAGTGGGTAAAAGACAAGATTGAAGTTCCTAAAACAACACCCGGCACCACAAGTGGACCTAACATCAACATATACAAGAATTCTTTTCCAACAAATTTCTCACGTACAAAGAGAAATGCGTTATTAATTCCAAGCAAGATGGAAATTATCGTAACAGCAGTAGCAACTTTTAGGCTGGTTCCTATTGCCATCATCATGCGGGGATCATTAAATAGTCCTTCTCTTTCTGGGGTGCTTGAAGAGAACCAGTCTAAAGTAAATCCTTGCCATGGGAAGGAAGCCGCCGGGCTATTGTTGAATGCCAGAATAAAAGTTACTAAGAGAGGACCAGCAGTAAAAATTAAAACCAATACGACATAGCTATAATAAAACCAATAGCTTAATGATTTAAATTTATTTTTTACAATAAACATTTCACATTGCCTCCGCCATATCTTGACCAGTAACTTTAAGGCTTATCCATACAACCAATACAGAAAAGGTTAATAATATAACCCCAAATGCCGCACCCTGATTATGGTTAAAGCGGACAATGAACTGATTATAGATATTTTCTGTAAACCACAAACTGTTTTTACCGCCCAGCAAGGTAACGGTCACATAATTGCCTAAGTTCAACATGAATACCATAACACTTCCCACCATGATACCTGGTGCCGCGTGAGGGATAATGATTTCTTTCATTGTAGACCAGAAGTTTCCTCCCAAGTCATAAGAAGCCTCAATTAGGCTGTTATCAAGAGAATCTAAAGAATTCATGATAGGAATAATCATGAATAGGATTGATGTATATACCAAGCCAATTACGATAGTTCCGTTTTGATAAAGAAACTCAATATTTTGTGATGTCACGCCAATCGCCTGAAGCATATAGCTAACAACGCCGGTCTCGCGCAGCAAGACCATCCAAGCAAAAACGCGAATTAGCTCTGAAATCCAATAAGGTAAAACGATGCCTAAAAGCAAGGCTGCCTTCATTTTCTTTCCCAGAATTTTTGTGATGATAAACGCGGTGGGGAAAGCTATGGCTAAGGTTATTAAAGTTACTAAGATAGCGAATAACGCCGTATGCATAAAAACGTCACGATATAATTCGCTTTCAAAGAACTTCATATAATTTCCAAGAGTCACTTCACCCGAGCGGCGATCGACAAATGAAAGTCCGAATAATTTGATATGGGGTAAGACAAATAATACGCCAATCCATACAAGATGTGGGACAAGAACAAGCATAAGTCCCTTAGAGTTTTTAATTTTTTCTAACATTTATCTACTCCTCTTCATCTGTAGGAGGCTCAATATGCAAGAAAGCATTAGCGGCAGGTCGTTTTGTTCTGCCCCAAGATAAAGTAACAGTATCGCCAATGGCTATTTCAGGTGTTTCTTCTGTGTGTTGGAGTTTTACGTTGATACTTAGGGGAATTTTGCTTTCTACCAAGTCTACAACAACAAGGGAGTGAGAGCCATCAAAGTTGATTTCTTTGATTTTGCCAAGGCTGCCGGGTTTTTGTTTACCGGGTTTCAAAAGAATCATTTCCGGCCGGATAAAGAGATCTATATTGTCTCCAGGTTGAAGTTTTTCGCCCATTCTTGCATTTGAAAGAATGCCACCGAAATCAACTCGGCAGGTTTTTTCATCTACTAGTTCAACAACTTTACCGTTATTCCAGCGGTTATTTTCTCCGACAAAGGAGGCTACGAAATGAGTGGCGGGTTCACGATAAAGTGTATCTGGGGAGGCAACTTGTTCGAGTTTGCCAAAATTGATGACGGCGATTGTATCGGACATAGCCAAGGCTATGGTTTGGTCATGTGTGATATACATGAAGGTCGTTCCCATACGCGCTTGTAAGCGTTTAAGTTCGAGCTTCATATCTTGACGTAATTTTAGATCGAGGGCACTCAGCGGTTCGTCAAGAAGCAGAACTGTCGGGTCAAGTACCAGGCTGCGGGCAAGAGCGACGCGCTGTTGCTGTCCACCAGAGATTTGACTGATTTTTCTTTCGTTCAAGCCTTTCATATCCACGCGCGCGAGAACATCGTTCGCCATCCTTTCCATTTCAGCTTTATCAATGCCTCCACGGCGGCGCAAACCAAAAGTGACGTTATCAATCACGTTCATCATGGGGAAAAGGGCTAATCTTTGGAAAACTAGATTGCATGGACGTTTATTTGCTGGTAAATCATTGATACGCTGACCACCAATAAACATATCACCCGCAGTTGGGGTCTCAAAACCAGCAATCATGCGCAACACGGTAGTTTTTCCACTCGCAGAAGGTCCTAAAACCGAAAAGAAACTCCCTTTTGGCACATCAAAACTTACGTTATTTACCGCCTTAACATCACCCCACTGCTTGGTAAGATTGCTTACTGATACATCAATTTCTTGGGTCATCATATCTCCTTGACTTTACACAATTTGTCCCCATGCGGAGTATCCACATGGGGACAAGTTTATGCTGTGCACTTTCTTACTGTGCTGCTTTTAGTTGTTCTTCTACGTCCGCTTCAATATCGGCGGCATAAGCTGGTTTGGGGAAGTACCAGTTGATGCTTGCCATTTTTTCTGGTGGCAAACTTTCTGCAACCAATGCTGCCATTTCTGCGGAGGCCAATTCTGCGGCACCGTCAGATGCGGTCTGGTAGCCAGTATCGCTGATGATAACAGCGGAGTTTTCTGGGCTGAGAATGAAGTTGATCCACGCATAAGCGGCATCAATATTCTCTGCACCAGCGGAGATTGCCAGGGTGTCGAACCAGCCAACTGCGCCTTCTGCGGGGACAACATATTTGAATTTAGGATCTTGTAGGCTAAGTTGCCAAGCAGCGGCATCCCAGCTTGAGGAAACCCAAACTTCTTCGGTGGTCATCAATTCTTCCATCTGCTGACGAGATTCCCAGTATGTTCTTACGTAAGGCTTGCATTCAATTAGTTTTTCCAAAGTCTGGTCCATAACTGCGCGATATTCGTCTTCGTCTTTGACGGCAGCAGCAGGATCAAGACCGAGGGCATAGGAGAACATATAAAGGGTATCATATTTTGAGCGGTAGCTGGTGCGGTTTTCGTATTGGGGATCGCAAAGGTCAAGATAAGTTTCGCCAGCATCGGGGGCGAGTTCAGTGTTAACGATCATTGCGGTTGTACCCCAAACAAACGGTAGCGCATAAGATTCGCCTTCGTATTTGGAATTTTCCAAAATGGAGTCAAGGTTAGCTTTTTGGACTTGGTCAGTATCAACTTTTGAGATATCAATGGGTTGGTAAATGCCATGCTCTGCTTGTGCAGTGGCGACATAGCTCAATGTGGGGGATACGAGATCGTAGCCTACGCCATTTGTACCAGCCATTTTTGCAATCAATTCGTTGTTATCGCCAATATAGCTGATCTCAACCTTAATGCCTGTTTCTTCTGTAAACTTGGCAACAAGACTATCAGGAGCATAGCCTTCCCAAGTTAACATGCGTAAAACGCCAGCTTCTTCTGCCGGGGCGGCTTCTTCTACCGGTGCAGCTTCTTCTACCGGTGCGGCTGGGCTACAAGCGGAGAGCACCAAGCCAAGAGCTAAAGTAAGCATAACAATAAAATTCAATTTACCTTTCATTTGTATTACTCCTTATTTTTAATTTATCTTGAAATCATTCATCTGATCCAAAAAAACGTCTAACGAATACATTATTTGTTCCACGCCACCTCCTTCTCAAAGTCAGAGCACCCTATCTAAAAAAAGCCGAGGAAGAACCTTTTCCTTGGCTGACTTTATTAACTTATCTAGCGAAAAACTCACGAATAATTTTGATTAACTCGCGATTTTCTTCCTTAGTACCAATTGTCAAACGGAACCAGCCGTTTCGTCCATATAAGTCAGGTTGAGAACGTAAAATAAAGCTTTTTTCCAGAGCATAGGCGACCATCTCGTTTCCAACTTTCCCCGCATCCGTTCCATCAAATAGGATGAAGTTGCCTTTAGATTGAAAAATGACCAAACCAGAAATATCGCTAAGAGCGTCTTCTATATATGCTGCTTCGCTATTATTGAACTCGACTCGTTCGTTTAAACCATCAACGTCTTCCAAAGCCGCTAATGCTGCCCACATCGGGATTGTCCCTACATTCCACGGCAATAACATGGCTGAAAGTTGAGCGATAAATTCTTCATGTCCTAAAGCATAGCCAAAACGCATCCCGCCTAAACCATAGGCTTTAGAAAGTGTACGCGTGATAAGTACATTTTTATATTCTTTGACCATCTCAACACGCGATTTTTCAAGACCAGAAAATTCAATATAAGCTTCATCAATGATAAAAGGAACGCCAGTCTCTGCAACTTTGCCAAAATCTTCTTTTGACATAAAGTTGCCTGTGGGATTATTCGGATTTGCGATGATAATGAGCGTAGTTTTATCTGTGATAGCATCAATAACGGCATCAACGTCAAAAATGAAATCGTTATCTTCATATAGCATTGGCACAGAAACCATTTTTCCGCCAGCGGCTTCACAACGTAACCTGTAAATACCAAAGCATGGAGTATGTTGAATAATTTCTTCACCAACCTGAATAAGACTTCTAAATATCGTATCGAAAACTTCGCTTGAACCGTTTCCAATTAATACATTCTCAGGACCGCTCAGTCCGTTAATCTCGGCAAGTTTCGAACGCACAACTAAACCTTGATCAGGATAATGATTGCCTCGCGCAGAATACTTTTGGATTGCCTTCTTTACCATTTTAGAAGGGGAATATGGGCTTTCATTAGACATCAAGCGATGTAATTCAGGTCTCTCCCACGCTAATTCAATATGGGGGGAAATATACATAGGCTTCCCTTTCATCCAAGGTACAATATATTCTTCCACTTCTTTCATTATGAAATTTTCCTTGCTCTAACTAAGTGATGGAGAATAATGGGTGAAAACAGGCAGATACAATTTGCATATCCCTCACAACACCTAAATTATCGATCCATCTTTCGATATTTTTTTATTAATAGTGGCCTTAATTGAGACGCTCACTGATTTCTTGTTCTTCAAGATATCATCAAACATTGAATTTAACTCACCAAAACCAATTATATTAATAGTACAATTTTTAGGGAACAAAAGCCTCCGTGTGTTATATTAGGGGCAGTATTAGTGTAATAAAATCATTGTGCCATATTCTTCTAAAATTAATACAAAAACACTACTTTGCAAATTTTTACAGATTTTACCATATTGTTTGCATCTTTTACTTGATTTTTATCAATTCTTTGCAATTGAATATATATTTAGGAGTTTTCCGTGCAAAAATCATATATCCCCGCAGAAAGACGTAAACGAATTCAAGAACACCTGATAACCAACAAGGTGGCAAGCCTTATCGACTTGAGCAAAATACTTAATACTTCAACAGCCACAGTTCGACGAGACCTCGAAAAACTTGAGAAGACTGGCTTTCTGGAACGCACACGTGGCGGCGCGGTACTAAGCAGACGATTATCCCAAGAATCAGAATATCAGCAAAGGCTGCTGGATAATCCCGAAGAAAAGCGTCTAATTGGCAAAATTGCTGCCGCACTTATTGAAGATGGAGATGTTGTTTTTCTTAATGGGGGTACGACAACGATCGAAATTGCTCGGCACATACGCCCAAACGCCAATATCACTATAATCACTAACAGCTTATCTATTGCCTCAGAAATTAACAATGCTGGGTTTGAACTAATTGTATTAGGTGGAATATACCAGCCCACATCTCTTTCTGTAGGCGGACATTTTTCTACAGAATGTCTTAACCAAATTTATGCAGATAAATCTTTTCTTGGCGTTGATGGCATCAGTATCAAGTATGGGTTCACCTTCCCCCTAAAAACAGAAGCCAAGATAGTACGCTTAATGATGGAGCGCACTCGCGGGCCAATCTATGTTGTCACAGATCACACCAAATGGGGAACAGTCTCCACCTTTGAAGTTGCTCAAATTGGCGCAATTCATGGTCTAATTACGGACAAAGCCCTCAACATAGCCGCTCGTGATGATTTGGCATCTCATTCTGTCGAAGTTATCTTCGCAGATGAAAACTAGGGAAGTAGAACTTCCCCATGCTCTGAAACTTCCCCCTTTTATCGATGACTCTCCTAAAAAAAGTGAGTGTCATTTGAGAGTGGGTTGAAGATTCCGCGAAATAGGTGTTTTTAGCATCGTAATTCAACCATTTCATGCTTGTCCGATGCGCGAGAGCCATTTTTTTGACCTTTTTGTTCCTTTTTCTAAACGTTATTCGTCACCGCTTTTCTCACCGACCTTGTTGGGACAGCCAATCATCATGGCTTTATTTGCAATGCCGATCTTGGGAAAGATTTTTAGAGTTTGGCATGTGTCGGGCGGTACCCTAGTAATCTTAGGTGTTTATCTTGTCCATCGCAGTCGGACTACCGAACAACTACAGGTATCCTTTGGAGAAGGTCTATGACCAACAGGGAATCCCCGGGGTGGGCGGAATGAAGATGATATTGAGGCGACTGCCAGGCGGGAACTGCTGGAAGAATTTGGCGGGGAGACCCAGGTTTTATCTTCTATCAACTTCTTTTTTGCGCACAACGGGATTACCAACACACGCTGTGATGTATATTTGGCTCGTGATGTTGCCCTGGGGCGCAGCAGCCCTGAATCCACGGAATTGATCGAAATCGTCATCAAACCTAAAGACGAAGTGCTGGAAATGGCTTATCAAGGGGAAATAACCGATGGCATGTCCGCCCTGGCGATCATGCTCTCGCAGCCGCATTGGTGATTGGATTTGCCATTTATTTGCCCTGTAGGATGGGTGCAGTTTTGCTTGACCTCGAATTCCTGAGGTAAATTAATTTATCTAATTTTTAACTCGCGTTATAATGCCATCTTTCCAGACCAATGGAGGTGGATGTGTTGAAGGGTAAATCGTCACGTTCTGAAATCATGTGGGCTTATGCTGCCTTGGTGACCGGCATCCTGGTGATCGGATTCTCGGCCATTTTCGTACGCCTTGCCGATGTCCCGGGCGTGGTGTCAGCTTTTTACCGCTTAGCCATTGGTGCGTTGGTGATGACTCCCCCCTTTATCTGGCAGGTTAAGCGCAAAAAAGAGAAGCTGCCCCCACGTGGTATCTGGCTGGCTGCTGCCGCCGGTGTTTTCTTCGGCCTTGATCTGACAGCCTGGACCTCCGGCATCATGCTCAGCAACGCCACGATTCCCACTTTGATGGCCAATACCGCGCCCCTTTGGGTCGGGTTGGGGGCTTTGTTTTTCTTCCGCGAATCTCAAAGATCTGGATTTTGGTTGGGGTTGTCTTTAGCGCTGGTGGGTGCGGTGGTGGTTTTAGGCAGGGATTTGTTGGATGGTACACCTTTTGGCATTGGAGCCGCCCTGGGGTTGGTGGCAGCTTTGATGTACAGCGCTTTTTTCCTGGTTTCCCAGCGCAGTCGAGGGCACTTAAGCACCCTATCCTTTTTTTGGATCAGCACCACCAGTTCAGCAGTCGTACTGTTCATCGCCATGACCATTTTTGGGCACAGTTTCACAGGTTATTCTTTACAGACAACCTGGATTTTCATCGTCATGGGTGTCGTGGTTCAAGCCTTAGGGTGGATGGTGGTCAATTACGCTCAAGGGCATTTGCCGGCTTCCTTGATCGCACCTTCTTTTTTGGGACAGCCCATTATCACGGCGTTATTTGCCATCCCAATCTTAGGTGAGACCTTCACGATCTGGCATTTCGTGGGCGGTATCTTAGTTCTGGCGGGGGTTTATCTCGTCCATCTCAGCAGGAATAATAAAAGCGATTCAAAGTCACCTGGAGCAGGTTCATGACTCAAACAAAATCCCCGGGGTGGGCGGGATTGATCAATCTTTTTATTGTCTATATTGTTTGGGGGAGCACCTATCTGGCTATTCGATACGCTGTTCGTGAGGGCGGCGGTTTTCCTCCCTTCACCTTAGGCGCCATGCGGGTCGCTATCGCCGGTGTGATCTTGTTTATTTGGAGTATTTTATCCAAACAGCGCATGCGGCCCACCCGTGGTGAATGGGGTACCCTGATAGCGTCTGGGCTGCTGCTTTGGGTGGGAGGTAATGGATTGGTCAGTTGGGCCGAGCAGCGCACCGATTCGGGCTTGGCCGCATTGATCATTGCCGCGACGCCCATTTGGGTGGCGATCATTGAAACCATCCTTGATCGTAAGTGGCCGTCTGCCCGTATGGTGGCAGCACTATTGATCGGATTTTTAGGGATTGGCGTATTGAGTGTCCCGGTGCTGCGATCAGGAATGCGAGCGGATTTGGCCTCGATTATTGCTTTGCTGTTGGCCGGATTGAGTTGGGGCAGCGGCTCGCTTTTACAAAATCGCCGCCCTGTCCAGCTGGCACCGCAGGTCAACTCCGCCTACCAGCACCTGATTGGGAGCCTGGGTTTTATGGTTATGGTCTGGCTGCTTAACGAACCCCGACCTGCACCAGCGCCCGATGCCTGGATTGCCCTGGGGTATTTAGTCATTTTTGGATCGGTGATTTCCTTTACCGCCTATGTCACCGCCCTGAAACAGCTGCCCACCAAAATTGTGATGACCTATGCTTATGTTAACCCGGCCATCGCTGTATTTTTAGGCTGGATCTTTCTTAAAGAACAAATTACACCCTGGACGATCGCTGGTGCAGTCTTAATTCTCTTTGGTGTGGCAGGTATTTTTAGAGATCGCTACCATCTCAAAGATTCACAATCTGCATCGCTTGACGTATAATATATGTTTTCATATTAACAACTGGAGCAGCGTATGCGTGTAGTAGATATCATCATCAAAAAGCGAGATCAGGGCCAGTTAACAAAGACAGAAATTGAATTTTTCGTGCACGGTTATGTACGAGGCGAAATCCCGGATTATCAGGCTTCCGCTTGGGCGATGGCTGTGCTGCTCAATGGGATGAGTGCCCAGGAAACGACTGATCTTACGCTGGCAATTGTTGCTTCAGGGGATACCCTGGATCTTTCCCGGGCTGTGCCGATTGCCGTTGATAAACACTCCACTGGCGGTGTTGGCGATAAAACCACCCTGGTGGTGGAGCCGTTGGTGGCGGCCTGCGGTTTGCCGGTTGGCAAAATGTCCGGCCGCGGTTTGGGTTTCAGCGGCGGCACCCTCGATAAGATGGAGTCAATTCCGGGCTTCCGGGTCGATCTGACCGCCGAAGAGATCATCACCCAACTGCGTGAAATTGGCTTGGTGTTGACCGGGCAGACCGGCGACCTGGCTCCCGCAGACGGCAAACTTTATGCCTTACGTGATGTCACCGGTACCGTGCCCTCCATTCCCTTGATCGCTTCCTCGGTGATGAGTAAGAAGATCGCCGCCGGCGCGCAAGCCATTGTGCTGGATGTCAAGATCGG
>JBDLJO010000079.1:0-10600 GCA_039714275.1 Chloroflexota bacterium
TTTACGAGCCCCTTGAGGATCACCAAGTAAGTCGATTTTATTCAGTGTGGTTAAAATAGGAATATGATTCGCATTTATAAGGTCAATGGTTTGGTGAACCGCCTCTGCTTGTGCGTGAACATTTATATGAGTAATATCAAGCACATGGAGCAACAAATCAGCCTCGGCAATCTCTTCGAGGGTAGCACGAAAAGCTGCTACCAAAGTAGTTGGCAATTTCTGAATAAAACCTACCGTGTCTGTAAATAATACCCGGGTACCGTCGGCCAGCTCAACTCTACGAGTAGTTGGGTCGAGTGTTGCAAAAAGTTTATTCGCAACATAAACATCAGAGGCCGAAATCAAATTCAGTAAGGTTGATTTTCCAGCATTTGTGTATCCAACCAATGCAATCACAGGCGTCCGAGACCGTTTTCGTCGAGCGCGATGTCGCTGCCGATGAGCCCTAACATGTTCGATTTCTTTTTTTAGATGATCTATACGGCGTCGTATATCACGCCGGTCAACCTCGAGTTGCGTTTCGCCAGGACCACGCAGTCCAACACCTCCAACACCCCCTGTACGCCCACCACCACCACCCGCTTGTCTAACTAAGTGAGTCCATGCCCGTGTCAAACGAGGTAAGCGATATTCATATTGCGCCAATTCAACTTGAAGTGCTCCTTCACGAGTACGAGCATGCTGTGCAAAAATATCTAAGATTAAAGCAGTGCGGTCAAGAATACGTATCTCATCGCCCATCAACTTTTCTAACTCTCTTTGATGACGAGGAGATAGTTCATCATCAAATAAAATCACATTAGCATCTAACTCTTCAGCAAGTGACTTCACTTCTTTTACTTTTCCTGTTCCAATAAAGGTCTTGGGATTTGGATGATCCAGTTTCTGTGTTTCCCATCCAACAACATCCAAACCTGCGGTCTCAGCTAACAAATTTAATTCTTCCAGTGAGTCATGAACAGAGAGAAGATTATTTTGATCTCGTAATTCAACGCCAATCATGAATGCACGTTCACGAGGTTGTCTTGTTTTTAATATAGTTTTCGGCATAAGCTTAGATAATATTTGGAATATATCGCGAATTAATATTGCAGAATTATAAGTTTACGATAAATATGATGATTTGCCAATAAATTAGCGTTTTGTTTCGAGCCAAGCTAATAATGTATCACCAACAACTTTGAGACTCTCAGCCGAAACTTTATCAAGCGTGTCGTCAACTGTATGCCAATATGGATAATCAAAATCGATTAGGTCCACAGCAGGAATATCAGCCTGTAAAAAAGGAATGTGATCATCAAGCATGCGGTATTTAGGGATTGGAATAAAGTAATTGGTATAACCAAGAGCAGCTGCCTGCTCCCAGATTTCTGCTGACAAGCTAGGGTCGGAGTTTCTTTCCATGTAAATATTTAAATCGCTGTCACCAATCATATCAACTAAAATTACAGCATCGGGCTTACCAACAAGTTGATCGACAAAGGCTTTAGAGCCTAATATCCAATCCCAGCCATTTATGCGCCCATTATCTTCTGCATCGAAGAAAACCAGCCAAATATTTCCCGGAAAGTCATTTGGTATCACTCTGGCAAGCTCTAGTAAAACAGCCACACCAGATGCCCCGTCATTAGCACCCATAACGGGTTTTATTTTATCTTCAGGATCATGACTTTCATCCGCATAAATACGAGTATCATAATGTGCTGAAAATATAATCCACTGGCCCCGCGTACTCGAACGATTTCTCTTGGCCACAATATTCTTTATTGTATGACCCATAACGACAGATTCTTGAATACTGGCATCCCACGAAGTTGATTCAAGTTCTGCGAGCAACCAGCGAACAAATTTATCATGCCCAACTGTTTCTGGAATTCTTGGCCCAAACTCTAGTTGTTGTTCAATTTGCGCTAAGGCTCGTTCCCCATCAAAAGAATCATTCTTTCTTATATTTATTTTATAAACAAATAAATATAAAAAAATAAACACGAATCCAATTAATACCAATGAAATTATAAGAAATCTATTTTTTATTATATTCAGTGAAAAACTCATTGATAAATAATGGCTATGCGCATTTTGTATCGTTTATTTTTATCTCATCCAAAAATGAACTAAGCGTTTCAAGAGAACGCTGGGCGTATGCAGCCATTCTTTTACGCTTGTTGCGCCGCCCGCCCCTTATTCCTTCTAAAGATGGTAAGATGCCAAAGTTAGCTTTCATAGGCTGAAAATCAGCAGCGCTGGCATGGGTGATGTAATAGCATAGCGCTCCCGAAATGGTAGTGCCGGGTAATTCCAGCACCGTTTCTCCTTTCATGTATCGAGCCGCGTTCCAACCCGCCAGCAACCCAGTTGCAATATTTCCTGCATATCCCTCAACACCAGTAATTTGACCAGCAAAAAACAAATTATCTCTTTCAATGAATTGCAGGGTTGACCGCAATAATGCTGGTGAAAAAATGAATGTGTTGCGATGCATTTGGCCAAAGCGTGCAAATTCTGCATGCGTTAATCCAGGAATCATGCCAAAAACACGTTTCTGTTCAGAAAATGTCAGGTTTGTTTGAAAACCCACCAAGTTATACAATGTCCCTGCCAAGTTATCTTGCCTCAATTGAATTACAGCATGAGGCCAGCGCCCAGTTCGTGGATCGGTCAAACCCACTGGCCGCATGGGACCATAAGCTAATGTATCTTTACCACGTTGAGCAAGAATTTCAACCGGCAAGCATCCTTCGAAAAAGGTATGCATTCCAGCTTTGACTCCCGCTTGTAGCTGAATTTCAAAAGACTTTAAGGAAATCCGTTTCGCATCACTTAATGCATCCACAAAAATATTGTATTCATCCTCATTCAAAGGGCAATTTATATAATCGCCATCTTCCTGCTCGCCACGTCCATAACGAGATGCCCTAAAAGCTATATCCATGTTGATAGAGTCAACCTCTACTACGGGTGAAATCGCATCAAAAAAATAAAGATTATCTTGTCCAGTCATAACCACTAATTCATTTGATAGAGAAGCTGAAGTCAAAGGCCCTGAGGCAATTATCACTGAGTGATCATCAGGAATGTTCTTCACCTCTTCTCGAATAATTTCTATATTTTTATGTTCTTTGAGTTGATTTGTCACCAGTGCGGAAAAATTACCCCGGTCCACCGCCAAAGCACCCCCGGCTGGAATAGCAGTTTCGTCCGCACATTTTATCAGTAGCGATCCCATCTGTCGCAGCTCATTTTTTAACAATCCAGGTGCCCGATCAGGGAGATTAGATCCAAGAGAGTTAGAGCAAACTAATTCTGCGAGATTAGGGCCAACATGCGCTCCAGTTTGTACATCTGGACGCATCTCAAAAAGCTTTACATTAATCCCGCGCTGGGCTGCCTGCCAAGCTGCTTCACTACCAGCTAACCCACCCCCAACAATTATCAATGGCTTCATAGTACGTTTTCTTATCCTTTAATTTTCTAATTGCTACCTATAAATTGTACCAGGATAAATTATCACTCCATTAATTTAATAATTTCCCCTCGTCCAAAAGAGTGGCATCGCTCTTGCAACACGAATGGCACAGTTCTTGCAACATTGTTGAAATAAGGCTATACTTACCCTAAGGGAGCACACCATGCACATTATTCAAACACAACAACTAAGACCACAGACTACTGCCCATCTGGCACAAACAATGGCACTCCTAAATATGACTTCTGTGGAGCTTAAACAAAGAATAGAATCAGAATTAGCACAAAATCCAGCACTGGAATTAGTCGATGAAAACCGTTGTCGTGCTTGCGGTCGAACATTGATCCATTCAGGCCCATGCCCCGTCTGCAGTCAACGCCTAAAACAAGATTCCCAAGAACCAATTGTTTTTACAGCATCAGAACAAGATTTTTATCAAGGACTTGATAAAGGCTCGCGAGTTACCAACTCTCTTCCAGAAGATTTACCGGACGATAATCTTTCTCCAACCGTTGATCTGGCCACATTTGTCTTATCACAAATAGCGGCTGATCTTCATGAAGATCAAGACAGGTTGATAGCAGCGCACATTTTAACTAGCCTTGATAGCAATGGCTTGCTTGATACGGACCCCATTGATATCTCTCGCTATCACCATGTACCATTATCACGCGTAGAAAATGTACTGACATTAATCCGTCGTGTTGAACCAACCGGAGTAGGATCTACATCACCAAAAGAAGCTCTTCTGGTTCAGTTAGAAATCCTGGGGAAATCTCAGTCGATCCCGACCGGCACAAAACGGGCCATTGATAAAGGCATGAGTTTACTCAGCCGGCATCACTATGCCCAACTCGGAAAACAATTAAATTTAACTACCCCTCAAATTGAAGAAATTGCTCACTTCATCAGTGCTAATCTCAATCCTTTCCCTGCCAGAGCTTATTGGGGCAATTTTCGTCAGGGAAGTGAAACAAAACCTCAGGTATATCACAAACCTGATATCATAATTCGTTACCTTGATGAACACCCGGATAGTCCTTTTGTCGTTGAAATTCTATTCCCAATTCGAGGCGCATTGCGAATTAATCCACTTTTCCGTAAAGAAATAAAAAAAGCATCGTCTGAAATGGCATCACAATGGCAACATGATTTTGAAAAAGCAAATTTATTAATAAAATGCCTTCGGCAGCGCGGTAATACCATGCAACAATTGATGACTCACATCACAACTCACCAACGTGAATTTATCAATCACGGAGATAAGCACCTAAAACCAATTACTCGGGCTAATGTTGCTGAGATATTAAACGTTCACGAATCAACAATATCACGAGCTGTTTCTGGAAAAACCGCACAACTACCTAATGGACGTATCATTCCCCTAAGTCAATTTTTCGACCGCAGCTTACCAATTCGCACAGAAATAAAAGAAATCATTTCATGTGAAAAGAAATTTCTAACAGATTCTCAAGTCGCCAGTATCTTATCTAAAAAAGGTTACAATATTGCTCGCCGTACCGTTGCAAAATATCGTACTATGGAGGGCATTCCATCTGCCCGAACACGACAAAATATGATCAGAATTTAATATGGCAAACACTTTTTTTTCCAGACCGGTATTTAGCGATCAAGAATTCAGCGAACTGCTAAATACTATAGATAAGGCCGCTCTTTTAATTGATAAAAACGAACACAGGATACTTGCAGTTAATAGGCAGACAATTGAGTTAACTTCGTACACGCGCTCAGAACTCGAATCAATGGATTCTAGAGACCTTTTTGGATTGGATAAAGGAGAATCCCCAAGTTTCAACTATCTTGATAAACATCTTATCCATAAAGAAATAATTGCGCGTTATAACCAACGCATAGCAATATCTGCTCTTGCCAAATCTCTGGGATTGGATTCCTCTTTAGTATTAATTTTATTTGAAAAAGAAGAAACGTTAACACAACGACAATTTAAGCAGGAAGGCTTAGCAAAACTACTTACCTATCCCAAACATATCACTAAAGCTTTACTGAATGAAGACCCCAATGAAAGTTTAGGATTAGCTCTGGAGTCTGTTCAGGACTATTTTCCCAACTGCGAACTAGCCATTTATATTGGCAATGCAAAACAACCTGGCATTAAAAAGATCGCTTACAACGGGAAGGACAGCACCTTCCCCCTTGAAATATTCCCTCCGGATTTAAATCATTTTTTAAAACCATCACAATGGCTTAAAGGACAACGTTCTGTATCTACACTTCTACATCAAAGAGCTCGCACCGCTGGACTACAGTTTTTTACAGCTACCCCAATTAACGAAGAACAATCCTGGATCGGCTTCGTAGTTGTAGGTGGTTACGATGGAACTCTCCTCGAAAATATACAACTTCGGCTAAATATTTTAGTACCTATTGTCAGTGTGGTTATTCAAAACAATATCACTCGCACAAACTTACGCAACCGCATGGCAGAAAATCTTCAAGAGCTCGGGGTTTGGCAAGTTGCATGGGACACCATAAAAGATGGAGTAATCACCGTAACAACCGACTCCACGATTGTTCGCATTAATCCCGCAGCTGAATTAACTTTGGGATACGCGAGTTCAGAAATTGAGGGACAGCCACTGGAGAATGTTTTTATTGGCACCGACCGTCTTGTTCCAGCGATCAATAAAGCTTTTGATGGAACCAGCACACCAAATTTGGGTGCGATAAATTTACACCGTCGCGACGGCAGCACTTTTCCAGCCCACGTTTCGGTACATCCTGTTGCTAAAAATGGCATAGTGAGTGGAATATTACTGATCCTTCGAGACAAAAGCGAGCGCGAGCAAATTCGGTTGCGCACTCAGCAGCTAGAACAACAAGCCCTGCTGGGCGAAGTTACATCAGTCTTTGCCCATGAAGTGCGTAATCCTATCAACAATATCAGCATGGGCCTACAACTTCTTGAGCAAACAATAATTGATGATAAAAAAAATCAAGAGCGGGTTACTGGCATGCAAGAAGATTGCCGACGATTAACCGGCTTGATGGAGTCTGTTCTTACTTTCTCTCGCACCGGAACATATCATTTCAATTCCATTCAAGTTGACCAGCTTATAGACCGATTGCTAAACCGTTGGCGCCCCCGTTTAAAACGGGTTAACATCAATTATCATTCCAAAACCGCAGACAATCTTCCTCCCATTTGGGGCGATCAAAGAAGTTTAGAGCAAGTCTTCACCAATATTATCAGCAATGCTGTTAACGCCATGAAAGTAAGCGGTGGTACTCTTGCTATCAAGCTATCGCATAAATCTTCTCATCCCAGTAAGCCCGTCATTCAAATAGATATTTCAGATACCGGTCCAGGTATTCCCGAGAATGATCAACAACGGATATTCGATCCATTTTTCACGACCAACCCAGATGGCACTGGTTTAGGATTGGCAATCACTAAACAGATTATTACTGCTCACCGAGGAAATATCACACTTACATCCTTCCCAGGTGGCACCGTATTCCATATACAACTTCCAATAAAGCCAGATACCGAGGAATAAAATTTATGAGCTTCACAATTCTTATCGTTGATGATGAAGAAAATGCCCGCATTAATTTAAGTGATCACCTTGCTGGTCAAGGTTACGAAGTATTAACTGCAGCAACCCTTGCCGACGCACGAATACAAATTGATCAAGGCAAAGCTGATATTATATTGTTAGACGTACAATTACCAGATGGATACGGACCAGATCTGCTCGTTGAAACCGCCCAACTTGTAGCCCGACCACCCATTATTGTGATCACAGCATACCCAGATATTGAGATGGCTGTAGAAGCCATGAAAAATGGAGCGCATGATTTCCTTCAAAAACCAATCCAGTTTGAACGTTTAAGCCAGTCAATACAGCGCGCTCAAAATATAGTCGCAATGCGTCGAGAGTTATATCACCTAAGAGAGCAGCAACGCGGTGAGCTCAACTTTATTGTTGGGGAAAGTGATGTAATGAAAGCTCTAGTTAGCCAAGCACAACGAGCGGCTCAGGCTTCAGTATCCGTCCTTATCACTGGAGAAACAGGTACTGGCAAAGAGGTATTAGCAAAAGCTATCCATCAAATGGGTCACAGGACGGCTAAATCTTTTGTTGGAATAAACTGTGCTGCAATCCAAAGCACGGTATTAGAGTCAGAGTTATTTGGCTACGAAGCCGGCGCTTTCACTGGAGCACAAAAGCGTAAGCACGGTCTGCTCGAAATAGCTGATGACGGTGTTCTTTTTCTTGACGAAATCTCTTCAATGTCAGCGGATATGCAAGCAAAATTATTGCGTGCCCTGGAAGAGCGCGCTTTCCGCCGCGTGGGCGGTACCACTCTCGTCAAAGTAGATGTACAAATCGTGGCTGCATCTAATCGAGATTTAACTACCCTAATGGATGAAGGGAAGTTCAGAGAAGATTTATACTACCGCTTGAAAGTTGTTGATCTGCATATCCCAGCTCTAAGAGACCGCAAAGAAGATATCCCGGATTTAGTGGGACTCTTCATGCGACAAATCAATTTACAAATGGGAATGAATATTCAAGACATATCTCCGAGAGCAATGAAAACGTTAATGCGCCACGATTGGCCAGGCAATATTCGTGAACTACGTAACGTTATCGAACGAGCGATTCTTTTTTGCGATACAGCCAGCCTTGACCTAGAACACTTGCCGATAGAGCTCCGAAATTAGTCAAGCACATATTTCAAGCAGAATTGTAAATGGCGTTGCTTTTTCAGAAAAAACATTGTAAACTTAAGGTTGATCATTCGTTATAATCTTTTGAGGAGAACAATATGGCTGGCTTGGGTCCAACTGAACTTATCATTATCTTAGTTATAATTCTGGTTCTTTTTGGCGTGGGCCGAATTGGAAAAATAGCTGGCGAAATGGGAAGCGGCATTCGTGCCTTTAAAGAAGGCCTAAAAGGTGATGATGATATTGCCGAGGAAGAGAGCAAGGATATAGAAAAGATTTAGAGCTTTGATAGGGTCTTAGCTCCCTTGCTATCTGCATAACCCTGATCGAGACCTTGCTTTGTGATTGCAAGGTCTTTTGATTTATCATCCCCAAATATTGGTTCATATGACAGTAGAAACAATGCTAGCTCAGTGGCGCTCTGAAGCAACAATAGGGGGCAACATCACAGCTTGGGAAACAATCCCAGGCCGTTCCGCCAAATTCATTCCATTCCCAAACAATATCCATCCCGTACTTCTTGATGCCCTTGAAAGTTCTGGCATTCAAGCTCTTTATAGCCACCAATATCAAACCTGGCAGGAAATTAAAAATGGCCATCACGTCGCGATAGCAACAAGTACTGCGAGTGGTAAATCTTTGGCTTACAATTTGCCAATTTTCGATCAGCTTTTGCACTCTCCAAACGATCGTGCACTTTTACTATTCCCCACTAAAGCATTAGCACAAGATCAACTTTCCAATATCAATAACATCTTGATGTCGATTGCCGGTAACACAAATATAGTTGCGTCAATTTATGATGGCGATACTCAAAGAAATAATCGTTCCGCAATCCGAAAAAATTCTCGTATGCTGCTCAGCAACCCAGATATGCTGCATCTAGGAGTATTGCCACATCACACCGCCTGGATTGATTTCTTTCAAAACTTGCGTTTTGTAGTGCTGGATGAAATGCACAATTATCGCGGTGTATTTGGTTCTCATATTGCCAATGTTTTACGCAGATTAAAGCGCATTGCCAATCATTATGGTACTCAACCACAATTCATACTTACATCGGCTACGATTAACAATCCGGGCGAGCTGGCAAGCACGTTGATTGAAGCCCCGGTGAAATGTATTTCTCAAGATGGTTCAGCGCGCGGGCCAAAACATTTCCTTATTTACAACCCACCCATTATCAATCCAGAATTGGGATTGCGTGCCAGTGCCCTGCGTGAAAGTGTACGTATTGCCCATGATCTCATAAATCATGGTTTACAAACCATAATATTTGGGCGCTCGCGACGATCAGTTGAATCTATGCTAAAAACCTTGCGCGAGCTATTTCCAGTAAACGCTAGACAATCTGTGCGCGCTTACCGCAGCGGCTATCTATCACAGCATCGCCGAGGAATTGAGCAAAGTTTGAGAGAAAACAAAGTAAATGCTGTGATTGCAACATCAGCCCTTGAGTTGGGCATAGACATAGGTGGATTGAATGCCTCAATTTTGGCCAGTTACCCTGGGACTATATCCGGTGCCTGGCAGCAAGCAGGTCGGTCCGGGCGCGGTGCCGAAACTTCGCTTGCGGTGCTTGTGGCATCGAGTAATCCCCTCGATCAGTTTTTTGCACACAATCCAGACTATTTCTTCCTGCAGACCCCTGAGCAAGCCTTAATTAATCCTGATAATTTGTTAATTCTTTTGCAACACATACAGTGCGCGGCATTTGAGATTCCCTTCAAAGAAAATGAGCCGTTTGGTAATTTAGATTCAGCTCAGATGCTAGATTTGCTCTCAATGCTATGTATTGCCGGGTTCTTGCATAAATCCGGGAATAGTTTTTACTGGATGTCAGATCAATATCCCGCTGCCCAGATATCCTTGCGCAGCACTTCGTCAACCGCCATCACATTGCAAAGCTTAATTAATAATAAACAAAAAACAATCGGGGTAATAGATGAGAAATCGGCCCCCTGGATGGTACATCCCGGTGCAATATACTTACACGAAGGAAACTCCTATCAAGTGGAGACTTTGGACTTCGAACACAAGATAGCCATTCTAAATCCGGCTGAAGTTGACTACTACACAATCCCGCAACAAGAAACCGAGGTGCGGATTCTAGATCTGAAGGATCAATTACCCACTGCAGGGGGCAGTAAAGCTTATGGTGAAATTGCGGTCACTTCACTGGTATCTGGCTTCAAGAAAATCCGTTGGGAAACGCAAGAGAGGTTAGGTGTTGAAAAGCTTGAACCTCATGCTACAGTGCTTCATACAACTGGTTATTGGCTTACCCTGTCTGCAGAAACAATTCAAGCGTTGCAAGCAAGTAACTTGTGGAAAAATGAACCAAATCAATATGGTCCGTCTTGGAAAGAGATTGCTGATTTTGTGCGAAATCGGGATCAATATCTTTGCAAAGTTTG
>JBDLJO010000080.1:0-10571 GCA_039714275.1 Chloroflexota bacterium
TTTTTTGAACAATGTCTCAGGAAAGAAGGCATTGAAAATGAGATTGAAAATAATCGTCGTCGCAAGCGGCTTGATAGAGCTCTCGCCCATATCAAGACCGGAAAGGGCAAATTACCGAGCTTTCATATAACGCCCAAACGGTCAACTCAGCGGCCTTTAAAATTTATCCGATGGTTGCGCCATAACTTATACACAAGCACTTCATGGAGAGAAGCTGCGGGGGCGTTGAGGCTAATTTACGCTGTCTTTTGATCATGAATTTTGGACACCGTTCTTCACATGTTTTATTGACTGTCCCCATGTTCCACAGCAGATAATCGTGTTACCATTGGGCATACGATTATAAGAAGTGCACCTGGGGTGATTCTTTAGTAAGCGTGGTCTGACACTTCGGAGGCGACCATAATGATGAAATTATTTCAGATAGAGAATCGATCACAGCACCCACATCCTGATCGGCCGTCTCATGTAGACCCTCGCTAATGATGAGAACTTGCGTCGTTTCCGGTCGAATCGTGGAAGTGCGGCTTTGACGAAAGGTCCAGCGTCTGGCGTGAACCTGATTCGCAGCATCGACAAAAATCACTTCACCAGGAGACGGTGTTTCTATTTCACCACTAAAAGATAGATACTGTTCTGTGCCCTTGGCATAACAAACCTCCAGATATTCCTCCACCCTTTCCAGATCAATCACAGCAACCGGCAGAGCAAATGCCAACGACGTGGCATTACATATGTCAACAAGGGGGTGCAAGCGAGGCATGTAGTTTTCACGCTTGAACCTGCGTAATAGCGCTTCGGCGGCAGAACGATACTTGGAAGGTTTGAACCCCATCTGAGAATAGGCCCGTCTCCAGGCGGCAATTTCGGGCATCTGAGACTCTTTTTCTCGACTCAATCGTTCACGGGCCTGCTCGAACCTGGGCTGAAGGTATTTTTCCACATCGACGTTCTGATGAATACCATCCACAACCATGAGCCCCGGGACTAATTGGGGAAAATTCTTCCAGATCTCTGGGGCGTGACAAAAGTACATTTGCTTTTTCCTCCATATGTAATTCAGCTTTTTAAATGCTTTCCTGGATATCCGAAAAAAGATTGAAATGGGGGCTTATAAAATGCTAACTCTGGTATCAAAGAGACACTAATTGATCTGAATATAGGCTGTCAGATCTTTAATATCTCCGTTTTGAATTGATGCTTTCGGGCCATAGTTCTGTACTTGAACAATTCATTCTTGGTTAGGGCTTCAGCTTCCTTCAGTCTCTTGTCTTCTGCAGCTCGAGGATCAAAGTTCCTTAATCTGTATGGCTGCTTGTTATCGCCAGTTGCCTCTTTAATCAAATGTGCAGCCTCGGCGATTTCCTCCGGTGTGATGTAGCTGAATTGTTCAAGATCACCCTTTTCCCTGATAATCGGTGAGATGGTAGAGTAAAAGTAATAATCATTGCATTGGGAGACCAGGGCTATACTCCTTTTTATTTCCTCCGGGTCATTCAGTTGTTGTAAAAGCGAGTCATACAATTCCAAAGGCCCTTTTACCTCCATTATTACCCGGTCAGCCAGCCCCCGTTTAATCACCTGCTCCAGCAAATGTGCGTTGACACCGTTGGTATCAATCTGAAGCTTGAGCATTTGTTTCTTTAATAAGATTAAAACGTCAAGAAATTTCTCGCCATGGGCCGGGTCGCCGCCGGAAACGTGGATGCCATCTACCCACTGACCATGCAACAACCCGTGTTTAAAGAATCCCTCTAAAGCCGACCCTGCGATCAGGTGAGCCACTACCATGGGTAGCCCCTGCAGTATTATTCCACCATCGCAGAAAATGGGAAACTCCACTCCATCCGGACCGCGGCATATCTTTTGGCGGTTGCTTTTGTAGAAGGCCCTAAAGGCCTCCCTGCCTTCGCCCAGGGAGTCGTGTTCTTGGAAAGTCAGACCGCTTTCGTTTAAAAATTGCATTACGATCTTACAGCGTATACAGCCTGTCGCGGAATAGATGGTTATTGCCATGATTATTGCTCCTAGCTCAGCTGTAAACCATTTTGCGAGGCTGTGACTTAAGGTATCTCATATTTAGCCAGCCCAATAAAAGGGGCCGAAGTTATGTTAATCTGTTCCATCGGTGTCTGACACCACACAAAGTGCCGTGGATGGTTGACAGGGAATCGTTCCCTCTACTCTCACTTCAGCTTCGGCTCCGCTGGGTGCCGCTCCCGGAACACGGAAGGTGGTAACATCAATTGCCGGTATGGCCGTTTCCTGAGGCTGATCCAGCTGGGGGACCCACTCATAGGGTACCCGATAGGCCCGGTACACCAGGTTCATTTTGAATTGTTTCCCCCAGTAAGGACTGATGTACTCCCAGACAAGCTGATGATCGGCGGTGACTTCAATGATGCGACCTCCTCCTCCTTCAGCAATTAAGGTGTTGCCGTTGGGCAGGCGCTGGGCGCTGCTGATGAAGGGGCTGTAAAAGCGGTTGCTGTCCGTAGGGTGGACGAACCCGGCCTCGGCCGGCGTGTATTGCCAGATGATCTTTAAGGTAACAGGATCAAATTCCAGCACCCTGGAGTAGTCTCGCAGGGCATTTTTGGCACCTGTGGGGCTGCCGGGGTTGGGTGCACCGTATCCGGCCCAGCCCCCGTTGTCAAAGACCAAGATATTGCCCTCACCGGGCAGGCCTCTGGGGATCATGTGGGCGTGGTGTTGTCCGATGATCCAGCCCAGCGCAATCTGTTCAGGAGTTTCATCGTAATTTGGCCCCACCTTCCAAACCACCTGACCGGTCTCTTTGCTGATGATGAATATGATGTTGGTTTCACGACCGTCGGTAATAATGTTATCTGGGTGGAAGCGGTTATCACCAGCATCGTACCATTTGTTGGGACCTAAGGTGGACATGGAGTTTAGGTGCATCCAATCACCCATGCCGCCGCCGGCTGGCCGCATATTGGGATCGCGACTCAGGATGTTTTTGGCATCCTCGCGAAACCCGAGTTCTTCAAAGTGTTCGCTGCATACCCACTCCCACACTAAATCGCCGTCCCACGTTACCTCGTAAATGGTATCGTCCAAAAGGGGTTTATCAGAAATCTCTTTGCAGGTTATCTTCTTGTGGCCTAGCATAAGGGTATTGCCGCCGTCTGTCTTGGGAATCATACCGGGTACGTAGTAGCCGACCGGATTACCCTCCCGCTGGTAGTCATGATGGACCCGGGCCATCCACTGGGGCTCTTCGCCGGGATCCTCAATATACTCATACTCGTTAAACTTCCATACAATGTTGCCCTCCCAATCCACTTGAATCAGATCGCGGTAATCCTGCATGCCATACTTATTGTTGCGTTCGCCACTATGACCCAGCACATAACCACCCGGGAATAGTCTATTGGGAAATCCATGAAAACCCTTCCAAAGACGTACCTCGCGACCGTTCATGTCAATAAGAAGGGCGCCGAGCTCCCTGGCCTGGAAGATGGTGTAGCCGCTCCAACACCTTTCTGGAAGGTAAACAGTGGCCCCTGTGGGATAGACGGAGGGATAAGTCATATTGTGCTCCTTTGCATTTCTTTTTTCCGCCGGGAAACCCTTGCACCAGGGTTGACGGTTTCATATTAGATTTTTCTTTCGACTTTCAGAGTCAAACCCGTTAGGGAGCATCTGAATGGATATCGCTGCCAAAAATTGTCAGTTTGGGCGGCTTTGAGCATATTGCGCCATCCAAAACAGCCCCGGCATTGCTGCCTTGATTGCAAGCACGGAGGCGGATTGCCTTTATGAAGAACTGTCGAACGATTTGATGGTTTGGGCATCCTGTTTAAAACTCCTGTTCATCCTGGTTTTAAGCCTTGCAGAATGGCAGCGGGCGTCATGCTTAAATCGGTTAGCCGAACGCCGGTTGCATGATAGATGGCATTGGAGATGGCGGAGGCCACATTCACCATGCAGCCCTCACCAATACCCTTGGCGCCGTACGGGCCGGTGGGTTCGTGCGACTCTACGATAATCGGCACGATTTCCGGCACATCGCAGGTCCTCAACAGTCGGTAATCCGCAAAACTGCTGTTCATTATGCGTCCATCCTCCACCAGCAGACCCTCGGTCAGGGCAAATCCGATACCCATGACACCGCCGCCGATGATTTGCCCTTTTACCAGGTCGGGGTTTATGGCCCGGCCCACATCAAAGGCACTGGTCAACTGCAAGACATTGACTTCGCCGGTCTCAATATCCACTTCCACTTCCGCGAAGATGGCACCGTAATAACCAGGCATGGCGGGTGCAACGCCGACTGCCGAGCCGATTACCTGCTCACAGACACTCATGTCCTCGATCTGAGTTTTGCGCATCAAATCGCTGATCAAGATTCGGTTGTCCGGATGGGTTTTTTCTAAAATCGCCCCTTCCTCGATACGAAGTTGATCTCCATTTACACCCAGCTCTTTAACCGCATAAGCGAGAAGCTTTTGGCGGGCCTCGTTGGCCGCAGCCTGGACAGCAAGGCCGCCCCCGTAGGCCTGTCGGCTTCCATGGGTGCCGCAATCAAGCGGTGTGGTATCGGTATCGGTTTCGGAAACGGAAATTTTTTCAAATCCTATCCCCAGGGTCTCCGACGCTATCTGGGCCAGAACTGTCCTGTTGCCCTGCCCTTCATCGGCGGCCGCTGTCACCAAATTTACGCTGCCGTCGGCGTTGATCATCACGGTTGCCGCAGCCGGATCAGGCAATGCTTTGCCCGCGCCCGTGCCATGCAGCACAATTGCAAGTCCGATTCCCCTCTTTTTTGGGCCTTTGGCCGGCTTTTGGCGCCTTTTCTTTTCCCAACAGGATGATGCCGCGCCTTTTTCCAGACATTCCTTCAAGCCGTTACTGCGGATCTCATCGTTCAAGACAGGATCTATTTCACCCTGCTCGCGGTAATTTTTGAGTCTGAGTTCCAGCGGATCCATGCCAAGCTTAGCGGCAAGGATATCCATCTGGGATTCCTGGGCAAAATTCATCTGGGGATTGCCATATCCTCTAAGGGCACCGCACAGGGATTTATTGGTGAATACGGCTGTTCCTTTAAAGCTGTAATTGGCAATTTTATACAAACCGACGCCGGTGGACAAACAGTCCGCGAGAACCCCGATATAGTGGGTACCGTACCCACCGACATCTGAGACGACTTCGGCCTCATTGGCCGTGAGGATGCCGTCTTTGGTCACACCGGTTTTCATCTTTATGGTCATGGGGTGACGGGATTCGGTGGCAATAAAATCTTCTTCTCTGCTGAATGACATGCGGACAGCCTGCCCCGTCTCGCGTGAAAGCCAGCTGCACATCACCTCGAGCCCGTGGATAAGCCCGCAGCGGCCTCCAAAGGACCCCCCGGTATGCGGTTTGATGACCCGAACTTTATTCAGGGGTAATTCCAGCGCCCCGGCCAGGTAGTGCCGGCTCCAGTGCGGCAGCTGGGTGGAGGAGTAGACAGTCAGTTTGCCGTTGGACTGGTAGTGAGCAAGGCAGGTCCCAAAGGGCTCGAGGGCCGCGTGTTTCTGTTTGGAGGTACGGTAGGTGTTCTCAACGATAATATCAGCGTTTTTAAACCCGTCCTGGATGTCCCCATAGACTTTTTCAAATTTAAAGGCGACATTGCCCCGCTTGTGTATTTTGACGTTCTTTTCGGCCATGGCCTCAAAGGGATCGTGCAGGGCCGGCAAGGATTCATACGCTACTTTGATCAGGGAAAGGGCCTGGTCAGCCGTCGCTCGATCATCGGCCGCCAGGGCCAACACAGGGTCCCCGATAAACCGGACCAAATTGTCGCGCAAAAACATCTGCTTTTTCTTTTCCTCGGTTCTCAGCGAAAACCAGTATTCAATTACTTTGGGGACCTCCAGGATAGTTGCCACGGCTCTGACGCCGGGTAATTCTTCCGCGGCCGATGTGTCGATATGCTTAACTCTGGCATGGGCATGCGGGCTGCGCAGCAGCCTCGCATGCAGCATATTTTCAAGCTTTATGTCAGCCGCGTATTTGGCTGATCCGGTGACCTTTTCGATGCCGTCAATCCTTTGCAGGGGTTTTCCAACCGCAATATGAGTTTCAGACATCATTATTCTCCTTCCTCTCTCTGGAAGCTTTGAGGACGGCTTTCACCGGCTGATCATACCCGGTGCAACGGCAAAGATTGTTGGATAGATGTTGCCGAATCTTACTATCGTTAATTTCCGGTTCATTTTCGATCAGGGGTTTGGCGGCCATGATCATACCGGGCGTGCAATATCCGCACTGTACCGCGGCTTCGCTGACAAATGCTTTTTGCAGGGGATGAAGCTTAGATCCTTTTTGAAGTCCTTCAATGGTCAATATGGTGCACCCGTCGGCTTGGGCTGCGAGGATCAAACATGATAATACAGCTTTGCCGTCAAGATTTACCGTGCAGGTGCCACATTCCCCCTCGCCGCAACCTTCTTTGGTGCCGGTCAAGTCCAGTTGGTCCCTGAGGATATCAATCAGCCTGTCCCCCGGAGACACTGCCAGTTCACGCCAATCGCCGTTGACTTTTATCTTGATGGGGACTTTCTTCATTGGCCACACCTCTTCAAACTCTTTTCTAGGGATCTTCGGACCAGCACCTCAACCATTTTCCTGCGGTAGACGGCGGTTGCTCGAACGTCGTCGATGGGACTGGCCTCTTCAGCAGCCTTTGAAGCCGCTTTCTCTATGACTTCATTGTTGAACTTTGCCTTAGTCAATAGGGATTCCGCTTCTTTAGCACGAAAGGGTATCGGCCCAACGGATCCTAAAGCTATTCTTGCGGCTTTGCATCGTTCTTTTTCCAAAGTCAGAGAGGTTGCGACGTTCACGAGAGCCATATCAATGGCGGTCTGATGCCGTCTGAGCTTCAAAAATGAAGTCCCGGTTTTTTCATGACACAAAGGGATACGGATCTCCTTTAATATCTCTCCATTATTCAATGCCGTATAATTTGGACCTTTAAAGAAGCTCGCGCTCGGGATTTCTCTTTTCCCTTCAGGCCCTGCTGCTACAAGGATGGCATCCAACACCAGCAAAGGTAAGGCCAGATCAGCACAAGGAGATGCATTACAGAGATTGCCCCCTATGGTGGCCCTGTTTCTGATGGTTGTGGTGGAATGGGCATTGGCCGCCTCCGATAAAGCATCGTAGGCGCTTGAGAAAAGAAGAGGGGATTCAGCGATCCTGTTAATACTGATCGCCGCACCTATGCATATATGGCCATTTTCCGTTTTCAGATAATCCAGATCCAGATCGGAGATATCCACCAGATGATCGATATGAGCGATTCTCTTTACGCCGGGTCTCTTGGGCAGAATATCGGTGCCGCCGGCTATCACTCTGGCGCTGTTTCTGAACCTTGAAAAGATATCAACAGCCTGCGCCATATCTTGAGGCCGGTGATATTCTTCAATTTGTAAATAACCAGTCATTGCTTTCACCCCATTTATGAAGTTTAAATTAGACAGGATTAACAGGACATTTAAAAAAATGTTTTTTTTAAAGAATCAAGTCAATCCTTTTAATTTTTCGTTTTCACGGTGCGAAACCCAAACCAATAGACCGAGGCGAATGCCATGGCAAACAGAACCAGCGCGATCGGATGAAATAGCAGTATGATCGGGTCGCCATCGATTAAATTCAGCGATTGGGATAATGTCAACTCGAATCGTTCCCCGAGAAAAAAGCCGATAACAAACACAATGGGCGAATAACCTAAAGTGTTCATGAGATAACCGATTAAGGCGAAAAAAAACATGATCACAACCCCCAGCAAACCACCGGACGCTATATATACGCCTACGATGCAAAGCAGCATAGCTGTTGGAAAGATAAATGATTCTGGTGCTCTAATGACTCGCGACCAAAGACGCAGCCCCAAAAGTCCGGTTGCGAGATTGGCAATATTGGCCATCATTAAAGCGCCAAAAAGACCGTAAATCAGACGCCCTTGCTCTTGAAAAAGAAGCGGGCCCGGTTGAACTCCATGTATCATAAAGGCGCTGATAACTAGTGCCGCAGCAATATTACCGGGTATACCGAGGGTCAACATGGGGATCAAATTAGCTCCCGAGACCGAACTGTTGGCCGATTCGGTTGCCGCAATGCCGTGAATATTACCCTTACCGAAACTATCCGGGTCCTTGGAGGTCTGCTTTGTCGTTGCATACGCCATAAATGCGGCGGCCGAAGAATCGAGCCCGGGGATGGCCCCCATAATGGTTCCGATCACCGACCCGCGCAGCATGGTATATCGACAAGACCAATATTCAGCCCAACTGATCCTACTATCCTCCTTTTTCCGTGCCTTTGGAATCTCTACGGCTGAGGTGATTTCGCCTCGAATGAGGGAAAGCCGGCGAAAAATTTCAGGGACCGCCAACATCCCGAGAGCGACTGATACAAGCGGCAGCCCGTCATAGAGCTCGAAAAAGCCGAAAATAAAACGGGGCGTGCTGTGTTCCGGATCCAACCCCACCGTTGCACAGAACAGGCCCAATGCGGCCGAAGCGATTCCCTTACTCATGGAATCGCCCACCAGACCGGCGATGACGGAGAAGGCAAAAACCATGAGGGCAAATATTTCTATGGGGCCCATTTTCAACGCCACCATCGCGATCAATGGGGAAACAGTAATCAGTACGATATCGCTGAAGGCGTCTCCGGTTATGGACGAATAAAGCGCCATTTTGATCGCTTTTTCCGGTTTCCCTTTCTTTGTTAAAGGATAACCATCCAGTGTAGTGGCAGCCGCATCGGGCGTACCGGGGGTATTAATCAACACCGCCGGGATAGCGCCACCAACCAAACCACCTTTGCTAACGCCGACCAGAAAGGCGATGGCAGTGAGGGGGGATAGTGTAAATGTAAACGGGATAGCGATCGCCATGGCCATTACTGGACCGGTTCCCGGCAGTGCACCCACGAATTGGCCTAAGGCAACACCGAACAGAACAAACAGCAGATTGTAGGGTGTGAATGAATCAGCCAGACCGGCAAGTAATATGTTAAAATCAAGCATGATCGAAACGCTTTCCGGACATGTTCAAGGCAGGGGTCGATTCAACAACAACTCTACCGAACTCCAAATCGCCAGCGGGATAAGAACAATGCCCATGGTCAACCAAAGCAGCCGGCGTTCACCGGTTAACAGCATAGTGAACATAACAAGCAGCGGCACAGCAATAAGAAAGCCCGTAAGGTACATTAAAAACAGGCCCAGCAAGGCAATCAAAAAAAACAACCCGGCCCGCAAGGCGAGCGGTACATCAAACTCTGCCTTTCCTGAAGGAAACGCGAATTGTATAAGGCTTGCTATAATGACGATTACGGCAGTGATATTCGGCAGGGTTGCCGGACGCAGCCAGCCATAATCCGCGGTTTCGGTGTGTTGCGGTATAATCCAAAAAAGCAGGATCACACCTGCAACGGCTACTACCAGCCCTGATATACGATTGAGAATAATGTAATCCTTTCCCGTTGATCGGCGCAATGACCCCACACCACGAATCGTGCGGGGCTTTGCAGCGAAAGGTTTTACTGGGCATCGATTAGGACTTTGATGTCCTTTACGCCATCCGTAAGCATCTTCAGGGTCCCTTCCGGTCCCAGGTTATTCGGTAAGGCCTTTAAAGTATTGAAGAGGAGGGTTTTCACTTTTTCAGAGTGAATGGCGTTATCAAAAACCTTGGCCAATGTGGTTTTTACATCAGCAGGCAACCCTTTCGGGGCCGTTAAATAGAAATACGGATCTACGTAATAATTATAGCCGTTTTCAATCAGGGTTTTGGTTTTCGGGGCATAACTGTGACGTTGTTTGTTAAAGGCCACAATCACTTTGAGATCACCACTTTTAAGATATTTAATGTGGGCCCCTGCAGGGCACGCCACGTCCACGTGACCGCCTAGAAGACTCTGGATCTGTTCCGCACCGCTTTTGTGTTTAACAAATTTAAATTCGACACCGGCTTGATTCGCTACGGCGGTCATGATCATCTTTTGCGGCATCGCATCAAAAGCGATCGCCATTTTTTTTGTTTTTGCGTGCGCGACCACTCCCTGAATATCGTTAAATGGGGCATCAGACTTGGCTGTAAGGGCAACTTCCCCGATTGTAACAGTACCGATATAATCAAAACTATCAACTTTAAAAGGCAGTTTATCACCGCGCTTAGCCAGATTCATAAGGATTGGCACATTCACTGCCAACCCGATGATAGATCCATCCGGTTTTTGATTCATAAGCGTCGAAAGCATGGCGACACCACCGCCGCCTGGCTTGTTTTCCACCACAATGTTCCAGCCGGTATCTTCTTCAACTTTGGCAGCGATCATACGGCCGATGGTATCCGTAGAGCCGCCGGCACCAAAACCAATTTGGAGTTTGATCGAACCCTTCGGAGACCACTCACCAGCTTGGACCGTTAACGCTACCAAAAAAATGGATGTCACCATAAAACCGATTAATAATTTTCTCATTTTCATCTCCTTTCATTTGTTTTAAAGGTTTTATCCAATGTCACACTTTTCAGGTTTATACACCA
>JBDLJO010000081.1:0-10402 GCA_039714275.1 Chloroflexota bacterium
AAAACGTTGCGGGCAAACTCAACAACAATTAACTGCATCCCCAGGCACAACCCCAATAACGGAATCTCATGCTCGCGAGCGTATTGGATAGCAGCGATTTTTCCTTCCGTGCCGCGCTCACCAAAACCACCCGGGATGATGATGCCATCAGCATCTTGAAGGATCGCTAAATCGGATTCTTTTTCAATTTCTGTGGAATGAATCCAGAGGATCTCATCATCCAGACCCAGGGAAAGCGCCGCGTGTTGAGAAGCCTCCCGCACACTCATATAAGCATCACGCAGTTCGACATATTTCCCCACCAGGGCAATCTTAACCTTAGGCTTGGCTGCCTGCAGCCCGGCCACCAATTTCTTCCAATCATTCCAGTCGGGCTGCACTCGCGGGGTGAGACCCAATCGCTCAAAGATATACTGCCCCAAACCGTTACCTTCCATCATCAAAGGAATTTCGTAAAGCTGGTCAGCCGTCACCATTGGAACTACCGCCCGGCGTTCAACATCGCAGAAGAGAGCAATTTTTTCGCATAATTCTTCCTCCACCTGATGATCTGAACGCGCAATGATCACATCCGGTGTGATACCAATGGAACGCAGTTCCCGCGCCGAGTGCTGGGTAGGCTTGGTTTTTAACTCTCCGGTGGCGGCGATATAAGGCAGCCAGGTGACATGAATATAAAGTGAATTTTCCACACCGACATCACTGCGCATTTGGCGGAGTGCCTCCAGGAAAGGCAGACCTTCAATATCGCCAACCGTGCCCCCCACCTCGACCAGCACAATCTCAGCGCCAGTCGTTTTGGCTACCAAATGGATACGGCGTTTTATTTCGTTAGTGATATGAGGAATTACTTGAATGGTACCGCCCAAATAATCCCCGCGCCGTTCTTTAGAGATCACGTCGGCATAGACCTGTCCGGTGGTCACATTACAGACCCGGTTAAGACGAATATCAATAAAGCGTTCATAATGGCCCAAATCGAGATCGGTCTCCGCACCGTCATCAAGCACATAAACTTCACCATGTTGATAGGGGCTCATCGTGCCGGGGTCAACGTTAATATAGGGATCCAATTTTTGAACAGAAACTTCAAATCCCCGCTGCTTGAGCAGTTTTCCAAGCGCCGCTGCGGTTACACCCTTGCCAACAGAACTAACTACTCCTCCAGTAAGAAAAATATACTTTGTCGCCATAGACAGGTCTCCAATAATTGCTTGATCACAAGCGGTGCAAGGTAAAAAAATAATTCATTAAAAAAGGAGTGGGGAGGGCCGTTGGTCGGCTACCTCCCCACCGTATGGTTCACGATGATGGCAATTTTCTCGCCAGGTTATTATCCAACAATACTTTCAAGATCACTCGATGCCCTGCGTATCAACATAAAGATCAGACCTAACTTAGCGTCTTCACGGACCAGCACAGTAAGGACGGCATCCTCACCCACTGCGGACAACAGCACATAACCCTGGTCGCCGCGAATGTAAACTTGCTCCAGCATACCGCGTGAAAGCTCTGCCGCAATACGCTCGCCTAAACTCAACATTGCTGCCGACATGGCCGAAACTCGATCTTCCTCGACATCATCGGGTAAGGCTGAGGCCATAATTAAACCATCAACAGAAACGATAGCGGAAGCTTCAATTTCTGATGTTGCGGTTTGCAATTCCTTTAATCGCTCAATCATAAGTTCAGATCGAGTCCCTGCCATTACACCCTCCCCATCATTTTTTCCTGGTTAATTTAACACTTTTTCAGTTTACCATAGATAGATACGAAGTGCCAGTTGACCGTCAGATATCTCCATGATAGACTGATTAATTGTCTATGCAGCGCTACTTATTACCCTTACTCACCTTAATACTTGCCTTTGGTTTTGTTGATCCTGTTGGCGCGCAATGGGGAACACCACCTGAGGCTGGCATTATCTCACCTTCCAACGGGGAAGCTCTCCAAGGTGTGGTTTCGATCACGGGCACCACCAAGGTTGAGGGGGCTTTGTCCTGGGATTTAAGTTTTACCTATGATCTGGATGAAAGGGAAACCTGGTTCTTGATCATCAACAGCTTTGAGGATATCAGCGAGGAGACCCTGACCCAGTGGGACACCACCGTTCTTACAGATGGCAACTATCAACTGCGTTTACGCATCCATCTTAAAAATGGCAAAATTTCTGAGACCATCATAACCAACCTGCGGGTGAGGAACTACACTGCTGTTGAAACCAGCCTCCCTGCGCTTACCCCGACTCAAGATGGGTTGGACACCATCACACCAACAGAAACAGTGATCCCAATACCACCAACTCCCCTACCCAGAAACCCAATCGAAATTTCCGAGAACGATATCCAAAATAGTTTGCTGCGCGGCGCCCAATCGGCTGTTGCTCTGATTGCCCTGATCGGGCTTTATTCATCTATTCGTAAAAAGATTCGATAAACAATAACATGTCATTTTTTCAAAAAAAACAAACCGTACTGATAGCCGGCTTGGGCAACCCGGGGCGTGCTTACCGCCAGACCCGGCATAATATCGGCTTTATGCTGATGGACCATCTGGCGGGTGAAATGGATTTTACCTTCAGCCGCATGCAGCATAAGGCGCTGATCGCAGCAGGGCGTTTTCAAGGGCATAAAATCATACTGGCCAAGCCGCAAACCTTTATGAACAACTCCGGTCAGGCCGTGGGCGCTTTGATGCGCTTTTATAAATTATCTCTCGAGAATATGCTGATTGTCTGTGATGATGTTGACCTGCCCTTTGAGACCATGCGCTTACGCCCCTCTGGAGGATCAGCTGGACAAAAAGGCATGAAATCGATCATCCAGCATTTAGGCAACCAGGAATTTCCGCGTCTGCGCTTGGGTATTGGACGTCCACCAGGGCGCATGGAAACTGCTGATTATGTGTTACAAAAATTTGCCGCCAAAGACAGCGAAATTCTGGATATCTACCTTAGGAGAGCCGGTGATGCCGTAATTAGATTCATCACCGACGGCATTGAAGATGCCATGACATCCTTTAATAGAACACCGTAAATACCGCTGGCATCCGATAAACCATTATCAATAACCTATACGCAATATGCTCCAAGATCTAATTCGCATCTTACCTGATCAGCAGGCTTTTCGAAATATTCTCGAATTGATCGAAGCTGGTCAGCCATCCTATAACCTGGCCTTGCCGCGGGCGGCAAGACTGCCTGTATTGGCCGCAATACAGCAGCAGCTTAATCTTCCAATCTTATATTTGACAGACCGGGCCGACCATGCCCTGACCCAAATCGATGAATTAGCCTTCTGGGATTCGAGCATCCCGCGGCTTTATTACCCTGAACCAAATTCACTTTTTTACGAGGTAACGCCCTGGGATGAAAGAACACGTCAGGAGCGGATTGCCGTACTGACGACCCTGATAAGTTATCAAATACCGGGCATTGAGAGATCAGCTAAAGCGCCCATCATCATCGCGCCAGCGCGGGCGGTGATGACCCGCACTATGCCGCGGCGTGATTTCATCAAAGCCATCCAACGGCTTAAACCAGGGGGGACTGTCTCGTTTGAATCCTTGTTGGCTGAATGGGTGCGGATGGGGTATCAGACCACCAATATTGTTACGGAGCCGGGTCAATTTGCACGCCGCGGCGGCATTTTAGATATCTGGCCTCCAGCCGATCCATTTCCCAGCCGGATTGAACTGTTTGGCGATGAAATCGAAACCATACGCAGTTTTGATCCCGCCTCGCAGCGCACCATCGCGGTGCAAGATACCCTGATCATCTCACCCGCCCGCGAGTTCATACTTCCCGAATCACCAATCCTGGATACTGAAGATTCAGCTCCCTGTGAATTTCATATTCCAGAGTTCTACCCCAGCATCAGCAGTCTCTTAGATTATTTACCCCGCAGTGGACTGGTCATTGTGGACGATGAGGACGCCTTGCGGGAAACCATATTTACCCTTGAGGAACAAGCTGTATCCCTGCGCAAAGGGAATATTGAAGAGGGGCTGATCACTGATGATTTCCCGCTCCCATACCTGACCTGGGGAGAAATCCAAGATACTTTCCCACAGGGCCGGGTATTGCGTCTCGGACCCAGCGGGGCAGACCCGCTGCAAGTATCATCATCGCTGGCAGAGAAGTTCAGTCCCAACCCGAGATTTGGTGGACAGTTGAAAAACCTGATGGATTTGCTGGTCGAAAAAGCGCTCGCGGGAGACCGGACGATCATTGTTTCGCGGCAGGCCGGCAGGCTAAAAGAATTATGGAAAGAACGCTACCTGCCAACAGCGACGATCGTACAAAACCCACAATTCATCAATGGTTCCCTGACGGATGGGTGGGCCCTCAGCAAGGATGATCAGGGCACGCTGCATCTTTTTACGGATGGGGAAATCTTCGGATGGCAGCGACCGCGTCCGCGCCGGCATCGACGCGCGACAGCACAAGCACCTGAAGCAGCTTACGCTGACCTGCAAGTTGGTGACTGGGTTGTGCATGTTGATCACGGCGTGGGGAGATACGCCGGTTTAGTACAGCGTGCCATCGAGGGCGCCGAGCGCGAATATCTGGCGATTGAATATGCCGGCAACGACCGCCTATTTGTCCCCGTACAGCAAGCTGACCGCTTGACTCGCTATATTGGTGCCAGCGGTCGACCGCCGACCCCAACCCGGTTAAGCAGTGCCCAATGGCATACCGAAAAAACCAAGGTCAAGAAAGCCATTCAAGATATGGCAGATGAGCTGCTGTTATTGTACGCAAAACGGGATATTGTCGGTGGTTACGCTTTCAAACCGGATACGCCCTGGCAGCAAGAGCTTGAAGCCAGTTTTCCCTTTGTAGAGACCGATGATCAATTACGGGTGCTCAGCGATGTGAAGCGGGATATGCAAGCACCCCGCCCAATGGACAGGTTGATTTGCGGTGATGTCGGGTTTGGAAAAACAGAAATTGCCCTGCGAGCAGCCTTTAAAGCAGTTATGGATGGCAAACAAGTGGCTATCCTGGTACCGACAACCGTTTTAGCACAGCAGCACTTTCATACTTTCCGTGAGCGCCTAACTGCCTTCCCGGTGGAAACGGAAATGCTCTCCCGCTTTAGAACGCCGCAGCAGCAAGACCAAATCATCTACCGGGCATCCCAGGGGACTATTGATATCATCATCGGCACCCACCGCCTGCTTTCCAGCGATGTGGTTTTTAAAGACCTCGGGCTGTTGATCATTGATGAAGAGCAGCGTTTTGGGGTTTCGCACAAAGAACGCATGAAACAAATGCGCACCGAGGTCGATGTGCTGACATTAACTGCCACGCCGATTCCGCGCACGCTCTATATGGCATTAACCGGATTGCGCGATATCTCAACGCTGGAAACTGCGCCCGAAGAACGACTGCCGATCATCACCCATGTGGGACCTTATTCACCGCAGCTGATCCGGCGCGCCATTATACGAGAACTCGAACGCGGCGGGCAGGTATTTTTTGTACACAATCGTGTTCAAACCATTGATCTGATCCAGGCTCAGATTGCGCGCCTGGTGCCAGAAGCACGCACGATGATTGCCCACGGACAGATGCCAGAAAATCAATTGGCTGAACGAATGCAGGCCTTCAGCGAGGCCAAAACGGATGTCTTGATCTCAACTTCGATCATTGAGTCCGGATTAGACATCCCCAACGCCAATACCTTAATCGTAGATCGAGCGGATACCTTCGGGTTGGCACAGCTGTATCAGTTACGCGGCCGGGTCGGGCGCGGCGCGCAGCGCGCCTATTCCTATTTCTTCAAACATAAGCGAAAATTGCCAACCCCTGAAGGGCGTCAGCGACTGGAGACATTGGCCGAGAATACCCAGCTGGGGGCCGGTTTTTCTATCGCGATGCGCGATCTAGAGATTCGCGGAGCTGGTGATATACTCGGAACCCGGCAGCATGGCTTTATCAGCGCGGTAGGTTTTCATCTTTATACCCGCATGCTTGCCGACGCGGTCAAGCAATCCCGTGAAAATCACGGCATTCCGCTGGATAAAAACGAGTTAGCATTTAAAGCTCATGCTCCTCTGGTAACCATTGATTTGCCCCTGCATACGACCATCCCCAGCCAATACGTCCCTGAACAGAGTATGCGACTGCGATTGTACCGGCGCATTGCCGATCTGGGTTCGCTGGATCAGGTTGATGCCCTCGAAGATGAATTTAACGATCGTTTTGGGCAGTTACCCCCTGCGGTGGTTAATTTGCTAGCGCTGGTAAGGATCAAGATTCTTGCCATCCAAGCGGGTCTGATAAGCATCAGCCAGGAACGCAAACAAATCGTACTGCGCTACCCCGAGGGTGTTCTATCCCCCCGGCATTTAAATACACCCCTACAGGTTCGGGCAGGAAAATCTGCTCTGCGGCTGGAGGTTGATTCGTCCATCGATGAGAATATCCAGCTGTTAATGGAGCTGCTCGGCGCGTTGACCAAATAGAAATCACCAACACACAACGATCGCCAAGTGGGGTAATCATCGCATGGCGAAAGTCTGATCACATCTTCATTTATGCAGCATATTAATGAAGCATATTTATTCACCAACCCGCTTTTCGCTATACAGCGTGTACTTTTTTGCACCAAAAGGCCAATTCCATATTCGCTTTGACACATCCGATATGCGAAGGTATAATCGTCCTTCGACTACGCCTAGAACAGAAAATAAGGAGAGTGGCACTATGGTAACCGAAGATAAAAATCCTAAGCGAATTGAGGATCTTAACCCCAAAGATAAACTAACTGGAACAGTTGTTAAGACTATGTTGGCAGGTGTGATTGTGGATATTGGCCTGGAAATACCCGGCGTTGTTCATATTTCACGTATTCAAGAAACCCCGGTAAATCGAGCAGATGATGTTGTTGAAATTGGTCAGACGGTTGATGTATGGGTAAGACAGGTATTTTCAGATCGAAAACGTGTTGAACTGACAATGGTTGAACCCCTACCTTTAGAATGGCGAGAGATCAAAAAAGATGCTGTCTTAAAGGGTACGGTAAGCCGCCTGGAGAAATACGGCGCCTTCGTAGATATTGGTGCGGAGCGTGCAGGACTTGTTCACATCAGCGAACTGGCTCACGGGTTTATTGATTCACCCAATGATGTTGTTAAAGAAGGCGATGATGTTGAGGTCAAAGTACTCAGCGTTAACCGCCGGCGCAAGCAAATCAAACTAAGCATGAAAGCACTTACTGAAGCACCAGAAAAAGTTGGAAAAGCAGGCAAAAAATATGTACCTGAACCTGATCAGGAACCTGCAGAACCCGTTCCAACTGCGATGGAATCAGCGCTGCGCGAAGCAATGGCACGTTCAAAGAACGGCAAGAATGTTCTTACCAAATCTTTAAAATAACAATACCTATCTTCGCAAAAATAAAAACCGCTTTTCAAAAAGCGGTTTTTTTCTATCTTAATCTAAAAGAGCCGAGTTCAAACTCGGCTCTTTGTTTTTACAATACCTACCCATTAACTTTGGGGAAGCGGCGTACCACCGTTTTTCTCAAAAGGCGGTGGGAAAATCTCCTCAAATTCATCTCTGGTGAGTGATTCAACTTCTAACAGTTTCTCTGCCACAGCATCCAATTGCTCACGATATTTGGCCAATATTTTCTTAGCCTGATCGTGAGCATCACCGACAATGCGGCGCACTTCAGCATCAATCTGCTCGGCCACCGATTCGGAGTAATCACGCTGCTCTGAAATTTCACGACCCAGGAAAACCAGCTCTTCCTTTTGGCCGTAAACTACCGTGCCCATAGCATCGCTCATGCCTAAACGGGTAACCATCTGACGAGCTAAACGAGTAACCCGCTCGATATCATTGGAGGCCCCAGAAGTAATATCGTCGAAAACTAGTTCTTCGGCCGCACGTCCACCCAGCAGACCAATCATATCAGCGGTGAGCTTTTTCTTGGCCATCAGCGTACGATCTTGCTCTGGCAAAATCAATGTGTATCCGCCAGCTTGACCGCGAGCGGTGATCGAGATTTTATGAACTGCGTCTGCTTCAGGCAGTGCATTGGCAACCACGGCATGACCCGCTTCATGATAAGCGATAATACGCTTTTCTTCTTCACTGATCAAGCGGCTCTTGCGCTCGGGACCAGCGATAACACGCTCAATCGCTTCCTGGAATTCTTCTTGACCAATGGATTTCTTGCCTCGCCGGGCGGCCAGGATGGCACCTTCATTGACCATATTTTCAATATCGGCCCCGACAAATCCTGGTGTAACTTGCGACAACCTTGCCAGATCAACATCGCTGGCCAATGGCTTACCGCGTACATGAATCTTGAGTATATCTTCACGACCGCGCATATCAGGTCGATCTAAAACCACACGGCGGTCAAAACGACCGGGACGCAGCAGCGCAGGGTCTAATATGTCAGGGCGGTTGGTAGCGGCAACAATGATCACATTGGTATCGGTATCGAAACCATCCATCTCGACCAACATCTGGTTAAGGGTTTGCTCACGCTCATCGTGACTGCCGCCCAAACCAGCACCGCGTTGACGACCAACAGCATCAATTTCATCCACAAAAATAATACAAGGTGCGTGTTTCTTCGCCTGCTCAAATAGATCACGTACCCGGCTGGCACCCACACCAACAAACATTTCAACGAATTCAGATCCCGAAATGGTGAAGAAGGGCACCCCTGCTTCCCCAGAAACAGCTTTTGCTAATAAGGTCTTCCCGGTTCCGGGAGGGCCAACCAGCAGTACGCCTTTAGGAATTCTCGCGCCCAGGGCAATAAATTTTTCAGGCTCTTTCAAGAATTCAACAATCTCTTCGAGTTCAGCTTGTGATTCTTCAATACCGGCGACATCATCAAAGGTTACGGAAGGTTGATCCCCGGCAAACATGCGTGCCCGAGATTTACCAAAAGACATAGCAGCATTGCCGCCGCCTTGCGCCTGGCGGAAAATGAACCAGAACATGGCGCCCAAAAGGATGATGGGGGCAATATAACTCAGCGCAGTGACAACACCTAACCATTGGCTGGGCGGACGGACTTCAATTTTTACCCGGTCGGGGCTGAGGGCTTCAGTTGTAACACCCAGGTCCCGAAGCTGTTCAACCAGTGTTGAGGTCATTTCACGGTAGGCAATGCCCTCGCTGCCATCCTGATAAATAACATGCACTTCCGTTTCGTCGTTGAGCACACGGGTGATCTTTCCGCTTTGAACCTGTGCAGCAACTTCATTAATGGTCAGAATGTCTTGGGAAGAAACAGTTTGCCGGTAATTGAAAAACAACAAAATTGCTATACCGATAATAAATATCAGGTATACAAGTGATGAACGATTACGATTTGAATCCACGGCTACCTCCAATAGCATACAGGTATTGCGGCCATATGACCGCAACAGCGCTACATTATACCAATCTCTCGCCCCACTCGGTAGGTTCTGTACCGGTACGATGCTGTTTCTAACGCACTTCTAACAATCGTTATCCCCTGGTCATTTCTTCGATCAAGGTCATCATATCTGCTGCTACCACGCGGCGGTCAAAATGCGCTTCAATATAACGACGTCCGTTTCCCCCCAGGATGCGCCCATTTTTGGGGTCGCGTGCCAGCGTGCGGATGGCATCTGCAAGCGCATCTGCATCTCCAGGCGGCACAATAATGCCCCCAGAAGCCGATTCCAGAACCTCACGGATCACGCCGTCGATCGCCAGGATCACCGGTCGACCGGCCGCCATATAATCAAAAACCTTATTCGGATAAACTGTTTTGTACATCTCGATCGGTTTGAGGATCGCGATGCAGGCATCGGTCCCCGCCAAAGCATCAGGCATACCGGTTTTCGGGACCGGCGGTACAAAAGTTACGTTTTCAAGCTTTAACTCTGCTGCTCGGGATTGCAAACGCGCTTTTTCTTTGCCATCACCCAATAAAACAACCGCAATATCTGGTTCATCGCGCAGCAGATCGGCGGCAGAAAGCAGTACATCCAGATCATTCGACATCCCATGCGCACCGGCATAAAGCGCAACATATTTTCCTTCCAGACCGTGCTCACGCTTGAAATCGGCACCGTCATTGGTTAGATCAAACATGCTGGTATCGGCGCCGTTGGGTACCAAGGTGATGTTCCGCGCCCCGCGGACCTGGACATGCTCATGAAAACCCGGCGAGTTGATCATCAGGGTATCGGCGCGCCGGTAGAGAAAGCGCTCTAACCAGCTGGATGCCGCGATCAGGATCGGATTGGTCAACACCCCAACCGCGATCGCAAAAGCCGGCCATAGGTCACGCACCTCAAAGAGGAAAGGGACGCGTTTCAATCGTGCCAGCATCCAGGCGGTCACGCCCTGGAAAATTGGCGGTGATGTGCCCCAGACCAGATCAACTTCACGGAC
>JBDLJO010000082.1:0-10294 GCA_039714275.1 Chloroflexota bacterium
GCCATTGGAACCAATCCAGCCGCCACTGCTGCGGCCGAACCGCTGCTTGAGCCTCCGGGTGTGTGTTCCAGGTTGTGGGGATTGCGGGTTGGTCCGGGCGCAAAATAAGCGAATTCGGTGGTAACGGTTTTCCCCATCACCAGTGCGCCGGCCTCTTTGAGTTGGGTCACACTGCGGGCTTCCTCCCCTTGGATTGCCTCGCTGGGTACCTTGCTGCCCCCCCGGGTTAGAAATCCATCGACATGGAAAATATCTTTGACCCCAATCAGCAGACCGAATAACGCTGGTCTCTTCCCGGGATTGGGGTATTTCTCAAGCAGTTCTCGGGCATCCCGGCGTAAGCGTTGGAAACGATCTTTCTCTGGGACAAAAGCCAATACTTCGGCTTCCCTGGCGTGAAAAGACTCTTCGATCTCGTTAATATATTCAATGAGATCAAGGTGATTGTTTCGAATGGCGCTGAGGATATCGCCTAATGGGGTCGAATGGTGATCAGGCATGATTTAGTCAGCCATCTTTTCTGCCGCCAACTGGGTGGCATCTACGATGTGCTGGTATCCGGTGCAGCGGCAAATATTACCAGATAGGGCTTCGCGGATATCATCTTCTGTAGGGTTGGGATTCTTTTCAAGGAATGGCTCGAGGGTCATTAAAATCCCGGGGGTGCAGAAACCGCACTGTAGGGCGTGGGCTTCCCGAAAAGATTCTTGGAGGGGGTGCATTTCGTCTTCACTGGGGGCTAACCCCTCCACGGTTTTTAGATCGTGTCCATCAGCCTGCACTGCAAACATCAGACAGGAGCGCGTCGGTGTGCCATCGACAAGAATGGTGCATGCCCCGCAGACACCATGTTCACAGCCGATATGCGTGCCGGTAAGCCCCAACTCCGTGCGCAGATAATCAACCAGCAGCATGCGTGCTTCCGCTTCACCGGAATGTGCTTTGCCATTAATTGTGAATTGAATAGGGTAGGATTTTTTCATGATCTGACCTTTAATTTTTCCCTTCTAAGAGCATTTTTGCGCGCTGGTGAGCTGTCTCCAACGCCCGTTCTGTGAGCACCCGAGAGAGATGGGTTTGATATTCTGGGGCTGCGTGCACACTGCCAAAAGGCATGATCTCTTCGTTAACTGCTGTATCGGCGGCGGCATCAATAGCCGCTTTGGTCAGCGCCTCTCCAGCCAGCAGCGCGGCAGCTTTTTTCGCGTCCATCGCCTTATCGCCGACATTCAAATACACCAATCGGGCGCTTTCACAAACCCCATCTTCACCAAGGGTTACCAATGCGGCTACACCAGCCATAGCATAATCCCCTTTACGACGTGATACTTCCATAAAACTCCAGCCGGTGTTCTTGGGGAAGGGGGGGAAAGCAATTTCGGTCAGGATTTCATCATCAGTTAGGTCCACGGTAAACATGGTCTCGATAAAATCCACCGCATCGACCCAGCGCTCACCATCCAGGCTTTGGGCGTGAAATTTTGCATTTAACGCTAAAGCGATCAGCGGCAGTTCTGATGCCGGATCGGCGTGAGCTAAGCTGCCACCAAAGGTGCCCCGGTTGCGAATTTGTTGATGGGCGATAAAAGGAATCGTTTCATGAATCAGGGGCTGCGCTTGAGCAACGATGGGGTTGTGTTCAACAGCGGCCTGGGTGGTCATGGTGCCGATGCGTAGCTCCCCATTTTCTGTTTTGATGTATCGCAGCCCATTGATGTTGTTGAGGTCAATCAGGATGGCTGGTTGGGCCAGCCGGTAGTTCATCGATGGTATTAAACTTTGCCCCCCGGCCAAAAGCTTTGCCTCATCCCCATGTTCTTTTTTATGCATTAATGCTGCTTCAAGAGAATCGACGGTAATATACTCGAAGGGAGTTGGCTTCATAGCTTATTCCTTAAAATAGTACAGATCTGCTTCTTATCTGAATGATTTAGTTGGTGGTTGTTCTGTTAATGAAGTCGTATCAATCTAATAAGGCATCACCAATAATAATATTCTTTGAATCTCTAGAATTATCATATTCTGTGTGCCAAAGAGACCAAAAGTGATGCAGTATAAGGTAATCATTATACTAGCAAATTTGTGGTATTCTAAGTACTTTAGGCAGGTGATTTGAATACTAAATATACTTTTATACATTGTATAATGTTGGTTAAAATATGGCAAGATTTTAAACCAAAAATTAGATCTCGCGCGCAAAGGAGTCAATAACAAGGTGGATAAGAATAACCCAACTCAAAAGGGCGAATCCGAAAAACAAACTGGCTCAAATGATTTGATCCAAGAATTATTGGAAAAAAGAGACCAGGTTCATAAAGGGGGCGGAGATAAAAAAATCGCCGCCCAGCATGCCAAAGGGAAGTTGACCGCCCGCGAGCGGATTCTAAAATTATTGGACCAGGGCAGCTTTCAAGAAATTGATTCTTATTGGACTCACCGGCACCAGGATTTTGGCCTAGATGGTAAACGCATCCCCGGGGACAGCGTGGTGATCGGTTTTGGAAAAATTGATGGCCGGATGGTCTGTGTATATTCCCAGGATTTTACCGTGCTGGGCGGTTCCTTCTCCGAGGTACAGGGTCAGAAAGTGGCAAAGGTGCTTGATCTGGCAATGGACTCAGGTGTGCCGGTGATCGGTTTAATGGATTCGGTTGGCGCCAGAATTCAAGAAGGTGTTTACAGCCTGGCGGCCTTTTCTGAATTGTTCTATCGCAACACCCAGGCTTCCGGTGTGATTCCCCAAATCAGCGTTATGCTGGGACCCTGTGCCGGCGGTTCGGTATATTCTCCAGGATTAACCGATTTCGTGATCATGACCCAAGAGAAAAGCCACATGTTCATCACCGGCCCGGCTGTGATCAAAACGGTTACCGGTGAAGAAGTGGATTTTGAAACCCTGGGTGGCGACCATGTTCACAGCACGATCAGCGGTGTTTCCCATTTTTCCGCCGCAGATGAAGATGAAGCCCTGGCGTTAACACGCCGTTTGGTGGGTTACCTGCCTTTGAATAATGCTGAACCTGCCCCCGCTCAACCCCCTCAGGATGACCCCTGGCGGGCGGACGATAGATTAAATCAAATTGTGCCCAGCGACCCAACCGAATCATACGATATGACCACGGTGATTGAAATGGTCTTTGACCAAGGCAGCTTCTTGCAGGTGCACGAAAAATTTGCACCCAATGCTATGGTAGGGTTTGCTCGTTTGCATGGTCAGGTTGTGGGCGTGGTTGCCAATCAACCGCTGCATATGGCGGGCGTGCTGGATATTGATACCTCAGATAAGATTGCCCGTTTTATTCGGTTCTGCGATGCCTTTAATATCCCGATCATGACTTTTGTGGATACCCCCGGATTTATGCCCGGAGTGAAGCAGGAGTACGGCGGTATTATCCGTCATGGTGCCAAGATCGTCTACGCCTATGCTGAGGCGACTGTTCCGAAGATCGCGGTGATCACAAGAAAGGCTTATGGGGGTGCTTATATTGTGATGAGCAGTAAATATATTCGCACCGATATGGTCTTTGGATGGCCAACGGCAGAAATCGCTGTAATAGGTGCCGATGGTGCCGTCAATATTCTTTATGCCAAAGAATTGAAAAATGCTGAAAATGCAGCCGAGGAAAAAGCCAGACTGGTTGGTGAATTTACTGAAAAATTCTCCGGTCCTTATCTGTCAGCTGCCAGCGGTCATCTTGATGATATTCTGGTGCCGTCAGAAACCCGCTCGCGTTTGATCGCCGCACTGGAACTGCTGCGTGATAAACAAGTCAGTGTGCCGACCAAGAAACACGGCAATATCCCCCTATAAGGAGCGGCATCTTGAATGATTTTGCAACTGGTATAACACTCACTTGGATGGGCATCTCGATAACATTTTTAGCTCTCTTTGTGTTGATCCTATTAATTGTCACACTACGGGCGGTCTTTCCTTTCAAGGCAGTGATCGCTGACGATGAGAAACAACCTGAAGCTGACTCGATCAATGGCACCGTGGCTATTGCCGCGGCCTGGTGGTATTTACAGCAGAAGAAAAAATCAACCGCTTTAGGGCAGGTACTCGAGCAGCCCCCCGGTCCGTGGCGTAATTCATCCAGAAAGAAACATCATCGGAAATAACCTATGACATCCAATCCTAACCCAAAATTTAAGATCATCGTTAACGGTCAATCCCACGCGGTAGAGATCATTGACAACGGCACCGCATCGTTGGATGTCATCGTCGATGGGCAGAATTTCAAGGTCCAGATTCAACCTGATGCTCCTCCAAAGATTGATCCTGGCATAACCTCCACTCCGAAAGCGGGTAAACAAGACGCCAATCCCCCCGCACCCCCCGATCTATCTGAACCCCTTTCCGGTGATCTGACGGCCCCCCTGCCGGGGGTTATTGCCGAAATTCACGTCACTGTTGGTGATCAGGTTTCATCCGGGCAGGAGATGTGCGTGATCGAAGCGATGAAGATGAAGAATGTCCTGCGTTCGCACCGCAGCGGGGAAATTGCGGCCGTCGATGTTGCGATTGGTGAGACGGTGCCCTACAATAAAACCTTGATCAGGTTTAAGTGAGAGCCCGATGACATTTGAGAACTTCCTTGAACTTTTTCCTGCTGTTGCGGCAGTTACCTGGCAAGATCTGGTGATGATGCTGGTGGGTGGCGTTTTACTGTATTTGGCGATTGTCAAGGACTATGAACCGGTATTACTGCTCCCGATTGGATTTGCTGCCATTCTGACCAATCTTCCCTTAACCGGCATCGCCGACCCTGCCAATCACGGTCTTTTAGCGATCTTGATGGAAGCCGGGGTGCGCACCGAGCTTTTCCCCCTACTTATTTTTATCGGTATCGGCGCAATGACCGATTTTGGGCCGCTGCTTGAAAATCCAAAAATGGCGCTTTTGGGGGCTGCCGGGCAATTGGGCATCTTCGGTACCCTGATGCTGGCATTATGGCTGGGATTTGATATCAATGAAGCGGCATCGATTGGCATTATCGGCGCGATTGACGGGCCGACTGCAATCTATGTCTCATCCAAATTGGCACCGCACTTGATGGGGCCGATCGTGGTGGCAGCATACAGTTATATGTCGTTGGTGCCAATCATCCAACCGCCGGTGATGCGCTTGATGACCACCAAAGCCGAGCGCCAGGTGCGCATGCCTTATACCCAAAAGGAAGTTTCTAAAACCGTGCGAGTCCTTTTTCCGATTAGCGTGACGATTGTGGTTTCTTTGATCTCACCCCAGGCATCTCCTCTGATCGCGACTCTGATGTTTGGCAACTTAATGCGCGAATCTGGGGTGGTGGAGCGCTTGAGCCAGGCCGCTCAGAACGAAGTTGCCAATGTGACAACGATCTTCCTGGGTTTGGCGATTGGCAGCACCATGACCGGGGAAAGTTTTATCCGCACAGAATCCTTATTTATTCTGGGGATGGGATTATTAGCTTTTGTTTTGGATACGGCCAGCGGTGTCTTCTTTGGCAAAATATTTTATTGGCTGAGTGGGAAAAAATTCAACCCTCTGATCGGGGCTGCCGGAATCAGCGCATTCCCGATGTCTGCTCGCATCGTGCAGCGAGTTGGTCAGGAAGATGATCACGGCAATTTCCTGCTGATGCACGCGATGGGGGCCAACACCGCCGGACAGCTGGGGAGTGTGGTCGCCGGTGGGGTGGTATTGACACTCTTATCGGGGATTTTGTAATTTTAGGTTTCCGATGTTCATAAGACTTGCGAAGTTTCTAAAACTTCGCAAGTCTGGAATTGAAGAAAACGCCCGCGGATTCTGTTACCCGCGAGCGTTTTATATTTTGGTTCAATGTTGTCTTTAGCAGAAGGTATTATTTGTTTTCGACCTTTTCTTTGACGCTGTTAAAGAACTGCCCGGCCAGTTTTTTGGTGACGCTGCCCATCATGCGGTTGGCCAGCGATGCGATCGTGCCCAGAATGACGATTTCGGCATTCCAGGACAGGGAAGTGGTATTTTCGTCAACTTCGCTCAGGGTCATCTCGGCCAGCACATCGGCCGCGCTGCCCGTAGCTTTGCCGTGGGCTTTGATCTTGGCAAAGGTGGGTTCGATCATCTCCAGGAATTCGAGATCGGTAAAAAAGCGCACTTTAATATTGCCAAATCCGATGGAGGCAGTTACTTTGTAGGTTTGATTTTCTTCGATGGTTTCGACCGCTTCGACCCCCGGGGCACATTTGGCAACTTCTTCAGCATTGATCAGAAAGGCCCAGGTTTTTTCTAGGGGAGCGTTAATTACGACAGTGTCTTCAAAGCGCATTACTTGCCTCCGGTATTATTTTGGCGATGGGATAGGATGAGATAAGTATACTTGAGAATTGGGGATTTTTGGAATTTTTATTTTGCTGCACCGCTAAGAAGGGAGAAGTCGAAGGTCGAGTCCAATACCGCCCTCATTTTCGCCCCCAGAATGGGGCCTTTTGTTTTAATGCGACCTGGATATGGGGGATAGTTGTGGATTGACTAACGACAGATTGATTCTTGGTGCAATACTATTGGCGTTACAAGCTCATCCATCAGTTCAGGATGATCCGCGCATCCAGGGCAAGACAGCCCTCCCCATCTGGCAGCACACGCAGGGGATTGATATCCAACTCTGTGATCTCAGGGTAGTCTGTGAGCAGTTGGGAAAGACGCAAGAGTGATTCGATCAATGCCTCGAAATCAAGGGGCAGATGGCCGCGCGCACCTCTCAGAATTTGTGCCCCGCGCAGATTGAAGATCATCTCCTCTGCTATCCTCCGTGAAATCGGGGCTACACGTACTGAGGTTTCTTCAAGAATCTCGACAAAAATACCGCCCAGGCCAACCATCACCACTGGCCCGAACTGCGGGTCATGTCTGCCGCCGAGGATCAACTCTCGCCCGCCGAAAACCATCGGCTGTACCAGAACACTGTTTATATGCTCTTCGGGGAATAATTCACCAATCCGGGATTTCATATCCTGATAGGCGTCTCGTACTGCGCCAGGAGTTCGCAGGTTCAACTGGACTCCCCCGACATCTGATTTATGTGAAATCTGATCTGCAATGATTTTAAAAGCTACCGGATACCCAATCTGCTCGGCTGCCTGGACAACTTCTTCAGCAGAATTGGCAACCAAATTTTTTACAGTGGGAATCCCATAATGCTCCAGTACCTGAATGGATTCCGATAGCAGCAGGTCACGCTTTTCTGCCTGGGCAGTGCTGATCAGATCCGCCACAAGCTCTTTCTCAACAGCAAAGTGCTCAATCTTCTCACCTTCCTTCAGTCGTTTGGAAATGTGCCAATATTTCTGGTTTAATTCCAGGGCACGAATTGTCTCAACTACCTGGGTAAAGATGGGGAAATCGTAATTCTGTTTTAGATAATTCACTTCCTGCGCTGAGGTAGAAATATAGTAGGCTACCGGTTTAGCGTGCTTTTTCACCATCTTGATGATATGTTCAAGCAATTCCCGGCTGGCCTGATTTTCAACACTGGAAATTGCAGTGTGCAAAAAGACAACCCCATCCACAGAATCAAGCTCCAGGGTTTGTTCAATGATCTGGGCATAGACTGAAAGGTTGAAGAGATCGCCTAGATCCAGCGGATTGGTTAGATTGATTACCGAAGCACGGAAGTGTTTTTCAATCTCGTGCAGAAATGATTCGGGCAGCTCGGCCAAATCAAAGCCGGATAATTCACAGGAATCAGCGGCGATGATGGCGTGTCCGCCTGAGCGTGAGATGATCGCCAGATTTTTACCTTTCATTACCGGGAGTTCAAGGATCTTCATTGAATTCCCCAGGGATGTGGCGTCGTGGACGCGCATGATCCCAGCTTGTTCAAAAGCGGCATCGACGACCTTATCATCGCTGGTGAGGGAGGCAGTGTGTGAAAGGGCAATATCTTTGCCCAACTGACCGATATTCGATTTGAACGCCACGATTGGCTTGGTGGATTTCTGAGCCACCTCAATCAGAGCACGCCCATCCTGGATACTTTCGAGGTATAGAAAAATCAATTCGGTGCCGGGATCTTCTATCATGTATTCCAATAATTCCACCGCTCCGATGTTGAGCATATTACCTACTGAGACAAACTTATTCAACCCCACGCCCTCATTTGCCATCAAATTGAGGACCGACATCCCCACCCCGCCGCTCTGAGAGATCATGGAGATATGCCCCTGCTTAACGAATTTTCGCAAGCGTGGGAAAGGCACACAAAAACCATTTTCCATGCTGATGATACCGATGCAGTTTGGTCCCACAAAGCGGATACCATACTTCTCCGCCACAGCAACCATCTCTTCTTCAAGGATTTTTCCACCCTCGCCAAATTCCCGGAATCCAGCAGTTTCGATGATGGCCCAGCGAACACCCTTTTGCCCACATTGCTCCAATATACCGGGAACAGTTCTGGCAGGGGTCATGATTACGACCAAGTCCACTGCGTCGGGAATATCCAGAACGGTAGGATAAATGTTGCGGGTTTCAATTAACCCACCGCTTGGCCCAACGGCATATACGACACCCTCAAAGCTGTATTCAACCAGGTTGCCAACAATATTGCGGCCCAGATTATCAGGTTTGGGTGATACACCAATCACTGCTACACTGCGGGGATAAAAAATCTCTTGCATTTCTTGTTCCTTTATGTATTTGATCCACTTAAATGTATTTGTTATCGGAATTCCACATCGCAATAATTTTACTCTATTACCATATCCAATACAGGCGAAAATATCTTGTTTGTTAAAGCCGGCTTTTTTTAGTGTGACATTGCGGGGGGTGATTGTGCTAAATATCGGATCAGAGAATGGTTGGCGTAAGATCTTGAGGCTAGACCGGTTGTTTGTGGTTGAATCAGCTTTAGTGAAAAGATAGCTAAACATGCCATTGCGTATGATCCGAATACGGGCATGATCTATCTATTTGATGGATCAGCCTAGTTTCCCATATGCCAGGCATTGATTTCGAATTGATTGAAATTAAGCGTATCTTTTTGATGTTTATTGTGTTTTTATAGTACGTGTTTACGGATTCATCAACCCAATTTCTCCGCAAAACACTTTCTTGCTTTATAATGTTTAGCAATTCACGTTCCATCAATCTATTTTTCAATTAAATTAAAACATCATGGACTCAGGAGGAGGTGCACCTGGAAAAACATTAGTTAAGGTTTTGCCTGGTATTGGTCTTTGTATTATTTTTCATCTACATCAACCAACAATTTCAAAGGAGAAATTAAATGGCTTCAAATGTAATGGGTTATTTACCTAATGAAAAACCCCCTATGGGGAAGATGCTCTTATTAGGTCTTCAGCACGTGCTGACCATGTTCCCGGCGACCGTGCTCTGCGCGTTGATTGGTGGGTTCCACGTCTCCACAGTTCTAACCATCGCAGGTTTGGCCACGATTGTCGCCCTGGTTTTAGCCAAGTGGCGAGTTGGTAAATTTATCCCCTTATTTTACGGCTCGAGCTTCAGCTACCTGGCCGCCTATCTGGCGATCAGCGGCGCAGAGTTTGGCGTCCCTGCCAGCGATGAAATGATCAGTACTATGCAGGCCGGCATTTTGGCCACCGGTGTGATCAACATTGTGATTGGCTATATAATCATGAAAGTTGGTAAAAAAGCTATCGACAAAGTGCTGCCCCCGGTTGTGACCGGTTCTGTCGCCGCAGTGATTGGTATCGGTCTTGGTTTTGCCGCCCTTGGCATGGCCGAAGCTAATTGGACCGTTGCCGCGATTACCTTGGTAACCACGATCCTGTTCTCGGTTTACCTGCAGGGTAAAGGCTTCATTGGTATGCTGCCGATCTTGCTCGGTGCTGTTGTTGGTTATCTGGTCTCCCTGCCCTTCGGATTGGTGAACTTTGATCCTATCGGTGCAGCAAGCTGGTTTGTGGTTCCCCATTTCACACTCCCGAACTTTGGTGGGGCAATGGTCGTGACCGCAATTTTCAGTATCTCCATTATGGCGATTGCCACGATTCCTGAATCAACTGCGCACTTATACCAGATCAGCCTCTATGTGGATCGCTTCGCTGAAGATCAGGGCAAAGAGAAATATCACCTGGATGAGTACGTTGGTTTCAACCTGATCCTGGATGGTATTGGTGACTTCATCAATGGTATGTTCGGTTCAACCGCCGGTACGAATTACGGTGAGAACAACTCTTTGATGGCGATTACCCGCAACTACTCCGGACCGGTTCTGATTGCCGCAGGTGCGATTTCGATGCTGCTTGGTTTTGTAGGTAAACTCGAAGCACTGGTTGGCACCGTGCCGGT
>JBDLJO010000083.1:0-10268 GCA_039714275.1 Chloroflexota bacterium
GTGATCATTTCTCGATCAATAATGCGGTTGTCGATGCCCGATAAAGATGCCCTCACCAGCGCAAAACCCAGACGCGGGGTTTGCCAGGCAGGAATATCGGTTTCAATGGTCTGCAAAACAGCAATCAATACGCCGGGTAACCGTGACCAATGCTGAGGATTGAGGGCCTTTTTGAGACTCGCCAAAACAACGATCTGACCCTGCTGCATACGCGAGAAATCATCTGCAGAATAGCGCTCGCGAACCAGGGCCAGTGCCTGGATGCCATCAAGATGGTGTGTTCCTGCTGGAAAGCCGCCCTGCGGTGCATCAAGCACAATATCGATGCCGCCAAGCGCATCAATGACATCGACCATCCCGAACATGTGAAGGACAATGTGGTAATCAACGGTTACGCCAAAGTTTTGGCGGACAGTCTCTACAGCAGCACCCGCGCCGCTGCCGCTCTGCTCCGCTTCTGCAAAGAAATAGGCGGTATTGATGCGCTGCTCTCCGACGCCAGGGATTTCCACCCAGAGATCGCGCGGGATGCCAAGTGCGCCGACATAAGGCTTGAGCGGGATGATGGTGGTCAGGATGATGGTGTCTGTTCGTCCCAACTGACCGCGTTCGGGAGAATCGTCCGTGCCGAGGACCAGGATATTAGTGCGAAATGGCGCCAGGAAATAGCCCAGCACCAAAACGAGCAGCACGATCCCCAAAAAGCGCCACCGTTGTTTACGCTTTTGTGCTTTCAGGGCCCGGTCACCAATCAGAATTTCGGGTGGGGGGACCACACGTGTGGGTTGGGTTTTTTCGCCAGATAAATTTTCGTCCATACTTTATATTTTACTAGATTTCGACAGTAAGCCATTAAAACGATCAAACTCGCTCTTTGCGTCTCGCCAGCAAGCGGCGGACGCGGGCGTGGCGCTCGCGGGTCAGGGGATAGAACCAGGCCGCGGCGATGGCGCTGAAGAGCAGTACGGCGCCGAAGGGGCCGATCAAAATACGGATGGCCAGCAGTGTGGCGGGCGACTGCTGGAAGGTAGTAGCACCAACGGGGGGCGCTTGATAGCCGAACCAACCCAAAGCCTGGAGGGCAATAAAGATGGCCAGCGCACCGGTCATTTTGCGGACGAAATTCTTGATGCCGTAGTAAATGCCTTCTTGACGGCGGCGGGTAAGCAGTTGATCCCATTCGATGACATCGGGGAAAAGAGCGTCAGGCATGACGTGGGCGGATGATACTGAAATACCTGCCAGTACGGAGAGCACAAGAATATAGGTGATCTGCCCGGGCTGAACGGTAAAGATCAGCAGCTGGACCACAGCCCAGAAGGACATGCCGATGATGTAGGCGATGTTTTTATTAAAGCGCTTTGAGATCCAGACCCAGAACGGCAGCACCAGCACAGATGTGATCAACAGCAGGGCAAAAACGGCCGATTCAACCGGCAGGCCGAGGGCCTTTTTTAGCAAATCCCCGCTGGAAATCCAATAGGCGACAAAGAAGGGCAGCGCCAGGGCGACCAGGTCAAAGGTGATCCAGTTGAGCATATAAAGGCCGGTGGCATAGCGGAAGGGGATATTGGCCCAGGCCGTGCGAACACTTTCCGCAAAGGAAATACTGCTCTCTTGCGCGATCTCCTGCGGACTGCGTTCGCGCTCGCGGATGACGAAGAAAATCAGCAGCAAGGGGATGACGGCCAGACTGCCAAATAAAGTAGCGACGATCATGTAGCCTTGCTGCTGGGTACCGCCGGACGCCAGAATCGAGTCGACAACGGCGGGAGCAGCCACAGCAACGACGAGGGAAGCAAATAAGTTGAAGAACATGCGGTAACCGGTTAGGGATGTGCGTTCGTCGTAGTCCTGCGTGATGTCTGGGGTGAGGGCATAAAGCGGCACGACCACGAGTGTTTGGAGGGTGTCGCTGATCATAAAGGCCAGGGTGATGAAGGCTGCCAGCGCGATCTGGCTCTCAAAGGGGGGCGCCCACCAGAGAATAACGAATCCCAGGCCAAAAGGAACCGAGAACCAGAGCAGGAATGGCCGACGACGACCCCATTTGGATTTGAGCCGGTCACTGAGGATGCCGACCAGCGGGTCGTTGATCGCGTCCCAGGTGATACCAACCAGTGCGGCGATGGAAGCCAGGCGTGGTTCGAGACCGACCACGTCGGTGATGAAAATGGCATAGAAGACCTGGCGCAGGGTGCCGAAGCTGGAGCTGCTCCAATCTCCGGAGCCGAAGACCAGCTTGGTCCAAAGTGAGAGGCGGGTTTTCTTTTGGGTGGTGGTCATCATACCTCCGGCGGGTCAGGAAGGGCGGGTCATGCTGTCCAACAAATCTAGGACCAATTCTTTCAAATCTCCCCGGTTGGGGAGAGAGCCGATCAAACCATACATGGGCGCCATGCGTGAGGGCAGCCCACCTCCGCTGCCACCCAAGACTCCGGAGACCTTATCCATCAAACGGCTGGTCCAGGATGCGGGCAGAAGGCGGGCAGCAAGATTTGCGACCCAGATGATGAATTTGTTGATGGTTTTACGGGTTCCCGGCCGTCGCACCAGATCTGCAGATGCGATCAGGTCGTTGAGGAAATCTTCTTTCGCGGCGGCGTGCATGTAATTAACTGTGATGTGCAAGCAGGTTGGAAAATGCTGACGATCAAGATGCCAGCCGCGCAGCGCCAATTCATCAGCAAGCTGATAGGCATCCAGGGTGTCAGAAGCGATGGCGAAGACGGACATCTCGGGATCGCTGAGCACGCGCAAACCGGGGATGGCGTTGATACCGGCCTGCAGATAGTCCGTGGTTTCCATGACGGTTTTGGCGATCTCTAAATAGCCATCTTCGCCCAGATAGTTGATCAGCGCCCAGGCCGCGGCAACAGGGCCGCCGGCACGCGAACCGGTCATGGTAGGCGAGGGGTAGATGCCGCCCGGCCAGTTGATGGCCACGAACATTTGATGGCGGCGCAGTTCGGGTGTGCGGTAGAGGATGAGCGAGGCCGGTTTGGCCGCGTAGCCAAATTTGTGCAGATCAGCGGAAATGGATGTGACGCCAGGCACACTGAAGTCAAATTCTGGTACTGGATAGCCCAATTTACGGATGAAGGGCAGCATGAACCCGCCGACGCAGGAATCTGTGTGGAAGAGGAGACCGAGCTCTTGAGCGATGGCGGCCAGCTCTTCAATGGGGTCGACAACCCCGTGCGGGTAGGAAGGTGCTGAGCCGACCATCATGATGGTGTTGGGCGTGATGGCATCTAGCATGGCATGGGGATCTGCGCGGAAGTCTTCACCGACGGGCACATGGACGATGCGCATGTCAAGATACTGACCGGCTTTATCCATAGCGGGGTGTGCGGTGACCGGCACGACGACCTCGGGCGCAGTGACTTCGGGACGGTGAACGCGTGCCCAATCGCGGGCAGATTTAAAGGCCATAATGAGCGACTCGGTGCCGCCAGTGGTCATGTTGCCGCAGACGTTTTCGTCCCCGCCCAATAGGGATGCAGTCATAGAGATGACTTCGGTCTCGAATTTGCGCAGGCTGGGAAAGGCGGTCGGGTTGAGCCCGTTTTCTGAAAAGAACATCGTGAAGGCTTCTTTGAGCAGGTCATCAATCTCTTCGCTGATGTGATAAACCAAACCGAAAACGCGCCCCTGCTGCCACTGGATATCGTGGTCGCGAGCGGCGCGCATGGTGTCAAGAAGGTCACTTTTGGAACGGCCGGAGGTGGGAAAAGTGAAAGCAGACATGCTTTTGCGGCCTCCTTATTGATATCAGATTATGTTCTGAATAATTGTGGGTTCAGGGTAATTGTACCGCATCAAGGCGGGTGAGAAAAAACCCCGCCCATCAATATTGGGCGGGGTAAGGTGTATTTTAGCGATCGTAAGGCGAGATCGTTGACTTATCTGACGGTAAGCTGGGTATAAACAGGATATTGGACCCCGTCAAAATCTTCGATGATAAAGCCAACAATGTATTCACCGGGAGCAGCGTACAGCTCTTGCCAGGTAAAAGGCTGAGAGCCGAAAATAAGGGTTTCTCCTCTCTCGTAAACCACCTCTTTTATTCCGCCGTCGGATGTGAGGTCAAGCCATTTTCCGAGTACCGTAAACTGATCGCCTGGCTGAGGGGTAATCTCATGAGGGGCACCAACTTCGTCCCCGCCGGTAAACCCGTAGACTGCGATTAAACTCTGGTTTTGAAAATAGAGCTGCGCGTTGATCTCCTGATTTGTCTCAGAGAACTTAAAGATGCCATTGACGGTGTATACAGTCTCATCATAATATCGCCCAAAACTTTCAGGTGTAAATAACGCTGGAATAGAGGTGTCTCCGTCCGAGACTGCAAAGACGATCGGTTCCCAATTGAAAGCCAGGGTGAAATCGGCATTTTCACTCCACACTGGATAGTAAACGCCATTCAAATCACGAACATCACTGCTTTCGAGATAATCCATATCGGCAACGTAAATCGAGTTTGAACCCTGATCGTAGTAGCCGGTGAACAGATAGATGTAGCCGATATTTTGCCCGTTGATATCGATTTCGAGGCGCACCGACTCGCCTGGTGCGGCACTATCTGAAGATGCTTTGATGGGTGAGACCGAAATTTGTCCCTGTCCTGGAGCGCGAGTGATGCCGCCGGAGGGCTGCACGGGTATGGTGTCCTGGGCGCTGAAAGTACGGTTGTTGTAGTGGAAGGCTAAATAATCGTCCCAAAGTGATGTTTCGGCAAAGCGGTTGGCAATGGCGGTGTAAGACTGCGGTCCAGTGATGGGGGAATTGTACATGGCGGAATTTGGGAAATAAATCGCCACGCCGGTTGAACCCGGTTTTCCACTTCCATGTCTTTCGGCGACGACAAATTGATTGATCTGCGAGAGCAGATATTCTGAAGCATTAGCCACGTCGTTGTTTTTAGTATTGTGCCTTAACAGGGCCGCAAAATGTCCTAGATCAATGAAGGATGGCGGTACCTGCCGGCCAAAAATGCTGGTGTAGGATTGAGCATAAGAGCGCGCCTGTGCTACTAGGGCCTGGTTTTCATTTTGCATTTCATAAACCAGGGCATTGAATCCGTCCATTAAGTTGGGCAGCTGGTCAAGATTAACCGCGGAAAGGGTGATGTTATGTTCAAGCTGGGATGCGATTTGCTCGGCGCTGACACTGGGTGCCCCGAAAAATCCACCCAGGGGGGAACCACCGCGCAAAAACTCGGCCCGCGCTTGAGGGTCTACAATGCGCTGGTCATCATCAATATAACTCTGGACAATCAGCTTACCAAGATCGGCTGTTGACATACCAGGATTCTCGGTAAGCGCACCCAAGAAACCGGCATACGCCCAACCGAGACCCGGTTCAACCTCCTCAGATGCAACGGCATAGTGTGCATGTGGATGAAGCGCGGTATAGACTTCTAATTGAGACATCAAACAGGCGTCCATGCCGATCAGGTCTAATTTACCGATGCCGGATAATTGGAGAGCGGTGCCAAGGGCATGATCGAGCTCATTCAAGTACATATTTTGACCCAGGCGCGATGCCAGGGGTGTTTGACTGCCATCAGAGCCCCCCGGGGCTGGGTCGCTCCAACCACCGGGCCATCCCATACCATGATCAGAGAGGATCAATACGTATCGATCAGCAGGAAAATTGGACGTGGCCCAATGAATGAAGTCGACCAAGGTGTCACCAGACCCCATATCAACTTCTCCCAGATCTTGTACAAACTGCGAGTTAATACGTTCAAGATCACTATCCTGTGTGACATAGTACCGGCGTCCGGATACCCAATTGCCGTCACCGGCATAACCGCCACGGAAACGATCAATTTGAGCAACGATATGTACATTTTCACTGGAACCGATGCGTTCAGCTTCATTCAAATCAATTAATATATCTTTTTCCAGCACTTGATCATCTGCGTCCTGGTAGAGCATCACCAACCAGGTATTACCAGTATCTGCAGATGGTGGAGGGGTAAATCCGATTTGAGGAGTGGATTGTTCTGCAAGCGGTTCCGATAAGGGCGGCAGGTCATCGTACCCGGGATCGGATTCGGGGAGGGTGCCCAAGCCCTCACCGCCGGATAACAAATAAAACCCTATAAATAGAATCAGGATCAGTATTGTGCCGCAGCTTCCACCCAGTTTCCCTCGTGAAGGCATATTAAAGCTTCCACCGGATGGCGGCTGGTCAACAGGACGCATGCCACCGCTTTGACTGGAAGATCCAGAGGATCGCCGCCGGGGTGCTTGTGCTCTACCTTGAGGTTTGGATCGTTTTCGCCGACGTTGGACTTCGATTACTTCCCGTTCCTTGTTATTGGACATGATTCCCTCCATGATAAACGAAAAAACAACCACTTTTTACTGACCAACAGTTTGAAGTGAAGATATTTTACTACAGCCTCCAGGGACAGGATAAAGTTTCATCTTAACCGCTGAAATTTTTTCGTTTGATATACAGCGGTCATTTGGAAGCAAGAAGTACTTTCGCTACTACCTGGATGGCGAATTATGAAGAGAGAATCGTGGATGCCAAGTCGCAAAGAATCCTAAAACTGGATGATTAAACTAGCGTAACTAATGTTATTGAATGATGTTAATTGTTAATAAGGACGGTAACCTACTTAGTAAAGGAGTAAAGTTATGAATCTCTCAGCACCAAAAAACACCACTTTTTATGTTGCAGTAGCCCTTGCGGTACTTGGATTCTTAGGAACCCTGGTACAAATCCCCTTTGTTACTGGAGCCGCATTTTGGTTCGTATTGGTGGGGTTTGTGGTATTAGCATTGGGCGTATTTCTAAATAATCTCTAAGAACTAAGAGCATTAGGAAATATTTTCAAATAAAGGGCAGAGAAACTTATGTTTCTCTGCCCTTTTTGATTGGAACTGATATCTTGCCCACCATCTCTATTGAGATGCGCTAAAGAATGGGGAAAGCAAGCATCTTGGCGAAGTTGGTGATATTTTGTTCGGCACAGACAATCTTATTCACTAATCTGGGCGCGATTGCTACCTCGACCACGAAGGCTAAAGAAATATGCTATGATTTAGGTAAATAATCACAGCCATCGGGACAACAACCAGCAATCATTTCGTGACCACCCAAATTCTCACTTCAAAACTTTTTATACCCCCACCGCATGCCAATCTGGTTTCGCGGACGCGTCTATTAGATAGACTAGAGCAAGTCTGGGAAAATAAATTAACTATTATTTCGGCGCCAGCGGGATTTGGTAAGACAACCCTGTTAAGCGAGTGGATCAGCCAGTGTGAGAATCCAATTTGCTGGTTGTCTTTGGATGAGCGTGATAATGATTTGAGGCGTTTCCTGCATTATTTCATTACAGCTTTGAAACAAGTTGAGAGAGATTTGGGCGAGCAGGGGCTATCCATGCTGCAGTCGCCCCAGCCGCTGGAAACTGAAGATCTGCTAACCGGGTTAATCGGCGAGATAGAGAGAATCTCCCAACCTTTTGCTGTTGTGCTGGATGATTACCACCTGATCACTGAACATAAAATCCAGCAGATGCTGATCTTTTTGCTAGACCACCAACCTAAAAAAATGCACCTGGTCATTTCCGGCCGGGCAGATCCTCCCTGGCCAACTTCCCGGCTGCGGATTCGCGGCGATGTGTTGGAAATGCGTTCTCAGGAAATGCGCTTCTCGATGGAAGAAACAGCCATATTCCTGCATAATTATAAAGAGCTGGCACTTTCACAAAATGAGATCGCGGCTCTTGAAAAACGGACCGAAGGGTGGATCGCGGGGCTGCAGATGGCGGCCATTTCAATGATAGGACGGGAAGATGTAGCTGGGTTCATCCAGTCCTTTACCGGCAGCCACCGCTTTGTGATGGATTATTTGATGGAAGAGGTGCTGGATCAACAATCCCCCGAAATTCGAGATTTCCTTCTCAAAACAGCCATCTTAGAGCGTTTGACAGCACCTTTGTGTGATGCTGTAGTGGGAAGGCAGGGAAGCCAAGCTGTTTTGTTGGAACTGGAAAAGAAGAACTTGTTTTTAACTGCGCTGGATGATCAACGGCGCTGGTATCGATACCATCATTTGTTTGGTGATCTTTTGAGCAACCACCTGCAGCAAACTGAGCCTGATGCCGTACTTGATGTGCATCGAAGAGCGGGAAACTGGTATCAGGAAAATGGGCTTTTCCCGGACGCAGTCAAACATGCTATTGTGATAAACGATATCGAACGGATCGTGCAGCTCACGGATGAATTGGCGGTTTATAAGATGAATTACGGTGAGTTGAACGCCTTGATGGCGTGGTTGGATCGCCTACCAAAAACAACACTGCTTCAATATCCCTGGCTGCTGGTGGTACGAAGCTGGGCGCTTTTCAATTCAGGAAAATATGATGATGTTGAATTAAATCTGAGAGAGATTGAAAAGACTCTCTCCAAAAAAACACTGCCTGAAGCGTTAGCCTTCCGAATGCGAGGCCATATGGCTGCACTGCGCTCTTACCTGGGAGAATTAAGAGAAGATGGTCCCACCGCCATCCGCCAGGCTGAAGATGCCCTGGCATTACTTCCCGAGAAAGACATTAAATTACGGTCGTTTGTAGCCATCCGTTGGGCAAATGGCTTGGTATGGTATGGTGATTTTGAGAAAGCAATCGCGGCGTATAAAGAAGCGGGGGAAGCCAGTAAATTAGCCGGAGATAGCCATCTGGCGATAACGGCACTTTCTGAAAAGGCGGTCGTTCAAATGTTTGCCGGGAAATTAAGCCAGGCAGTCGAAAGTATGCGAGAAACATGTAATTATGCTGAAATGATTACGAGAAGGGATGGGCGCCAACCTCCGGCAGTGGGCATACTTTTCCGTCACATGAGTATGATAAAAAGGGAAAGGAACGAGCTGGCGGAGGCCGAACATTACGCGCAGGAAGCTGTTAAATTAAGCCGGCAGTGGGGCGAAAAAGAAGCCTTGATCTTTGGATTATTAGCTTTAGTAAGAGTGCAATTTTCATTAGGGAAGTATGAGCAGGCTGAACAAAACCTAGATCAAATACTACGAACCGCTAAACAGATATCACCCGTGACGGTGCTGTTTTTTCAGAACTGGGTATATCATTTGCAAATCCATCAGGGAAAAACAGAGGCAGCGCAAATATGGGCAGATGAACGCGGATTTACAGCCAGTGATGAATTCGGTTATCAGGATCGATTTGAGTATCATCTGTACGCTCGATTGCTAGCAGCGAGAGGGGACTATGCTCAAGCGTTGAAAGCTGCCGATGCCTTATTAAAGGTCGTGGTTGGTGTTGGTGATTTGGTGATGACAATCCAAATTGAAGTGCTGCGAGCCATTATTTTGGATAAGATGAATAAAAGTGATCAAGCCATGGCTGCAATAGGAAAAGTACTCTCAATAGCTGGCGCAGAAGGATACGTGCGCTCGATCATCGATGAGGGGGAAGAAGTACGCGAGCTGTTAAAAAAGGCCATTGCCAAGGGCATCGAGGTGAATTATGCGAGTAAATTATTGGCGGTATTCGAGCACGAATCCAGGCCGTCCATCTCGGAGAAAGATACTGCTTACAGTATGTTGGATCAGCTGAGCAGCAGAGAGTTGGAAGCGCTGCGGCTGTTGGTGACGGAGATGACAGCACCAGAAATTGCCGATGAAATGATCGTGTCGGTAAGTACGGTGCGGACCCATATTAAAAATATTTATTCTAAACTTGATGTGCACAGCCGGCATGAAGCGGTCACCAAAGCAAAGGAACTGAAACTGTTATAAGTGCAGGAGATCTCAAGGTACCCAATCCCCCACAATCTTGTGGGGGATTTTTGTTTAATGTGAAGAAAGGTTGTGAAAAATCCCCTATCCACAATCCCCCAGTAGGGGATGACGGCTACCTAAGGAGATGAATATGATTTAGGTACAAAAATTAATCAAAAAGGAATCATAAGAAGATGAATGAACGGTATGAAAAACCAGAGATTTACCAAATCAAGGTTAAAGGCATCCTGGCTAAGAAATGGTCTGATTGGTTTGATGGATTTACGATCACGGCCCAGGATGAAAATGAAACCATCATGGTAGGGACCATTCTTGATCAAGGAGCGCTGCACGGTGTGCTGGCAAAGATACGTGATTTGGGACTGCCCTTAATTTCTGTGGAGCGATTAGAAAAACAAACAACGAGGAAAAGAATAATGAAAAAATTTGAAAGATTTACTGTTCGGCACCCGATTGGTTTTGGTTTTATCTTGATCGTGCTTTATTCA
>JBDLJO010000084.1:0-10024 GCA_039714275.1 Chloroflexota bacterium
GCCAGATAGACTGGTGACCGCTGCGGCGGTACTGTCCCAGGCGGCACAAAATCATCCAGTAGGTTGCCGGCGCTGTCAAAGATCTTGATCGTGCGCTCACCACCCGATTCAGACACATACACCCGGTCTCCGCTTGGGGAGACAGCTACCCCTACCGGCTGGTCCAGGCCGTAAAATGAAAACAGATAATGGGGCGGGTAGTTAACCACCTCACCAATTGGACCGGGCAGCAGGTCAGGCAGCGGCGCCGGGTCTTTGATATAACGCAGGAATAAACCGCCCACACAGCCTACCAGCAAGAGCAGAAGCAGCAAAATCAGCAGTAAACGCTTTCGGCGGTTTTCTTCCTTGGCTTCCAATTCGGCGATGGGTACTTCGACAGCAGATTCTTGGTTTTCATTTGTCATAATGCCTTTTCCCTAATTTCCTATGGCTGCATCCAGGCGGCCCTTTAACTGCATCGCGGCTAAATTATCTGGGTCAAGCTCCAGCGCAGTTTCGGCGTAAGCCTTTGCGCCCTCGTAATCACCCTCTTGCTCCAGCACCAACCCCAATCCCAGATAGGCGGGGATGAAATTGGAGTCGGCCGCGATCACCGTTTCTAATTCAGTTTTTGCCATCTTAAGATCTTTACCCGCATAGGCCAGCATACCCCGCGCATAAGATGCCTTGGTCGGCATATTGAGGGCTTCGTAGCTCTCAACCATGCCCTCATAGACCTCAGCGAAATCGGGCACAAAACGTATCGCATTCTCATAAGAAGCCAGTGCTTCTTCATGCTGTCCAGCTGCCGCATAGGCCGTCCCAAGTTTATACATCGCATCAGCGTCCGTGCGGTTGATCTCCAACGCCCGCAGCAGGGCTGGGATGGCATCTTCAGCCTGGTCCACAGCAATATAGCTGTCACCCAGGAAATACAGCGCCGTTTCCAAAATCTTGTCCATATTAGATGTCTCGCCTTGATCTCTGGCATCGACAAATGATTTTAGCGGCTCAACCGCCAATCCGTGCTGTTCAGTTGACGCCAGTGAGACGCCCAACACGAACATCGCAGCCTGGTTATCTGGTTTCAGATCGTAGACCTGCTGCGCCAGGTCAATGGCTTCACCATACCGTCCGGCATACATATAAGTTTCTGCCAGCATCATGCTGGTCTCCAGATCGGATGGATCGGCGTGTACGCCTTGCTCCAATTCGGTGATCGATTGCGCGATGGGGGATTGATCTTCCCCGGTATGGACATAGCGGTCCCAGTAGTAATAGCCCCCAAAACTGACCACCAGCAGGCCCAGCAGGATGACTACCAGGATAATGATGCGAGTGATTTGACCGCTGTCACTGAATAAATCTTTTAGTTTCATTGTTGATCTGCTCCTATTTCACCTAACAGGTAGAACCTATGGATTGTAGATGATGCTGCCCGGGTGACAGCGGCTGCATAAAATATCCTGGTGGTAGTTACAGCAAACCTGGTCCCCTTGCTCCCAATACTCATCGTCATACGTGAAAAGCATATCTTAAGGGTGTCCAAGGATGTGGCAAATTTCCTCTCTTGCCTAGACAGCCAAGACCCAATTTCCAGCCCTGTTTGGTCTGGTGTAAAGCTTAGGTTTATCTCGGGCCACATTACTCTTTTTCTATCCACTATTCAACATCCATATTCTTTTCTTCTTCAATTTGGTTTTGCTGTTTTTGCCTATCTAATGCCGCGGCTGCTTGTTTAAGATATTTCAACTCCGTAGGATGCTCTTTGAGCATTTCTTCTTCCGTCATCACGCCTGTAAAAATACTCTTATTAATTGTCTTGATCAGCGTGTGGTATAGATGCCAGATAAGAATAGCCAGCACAGCCAGCACTGCTTCCAGGCTGTGGAGTGCGCGTGCAACCGGGATTGTTGACCCGGGCAGCCATTGCGTGGTAAAAACCGGAAACCACTGCATCACACCCGTAATGCCCATCACCAGCACACCCCAAATTAAAGCCCAGTACTCTATTTTTTCTTCAAAAGTGAAGCGGCCAAAATTGGGATGTTTTTTCGAGATTCCCAGGTTGAGCAGCATCATTTCCCAAAAATGGCGGAAATCATCAAATGTCGGCCATATTTTCCCCCAGCGTTTATAAACAAATAATCCATAGATGAAAGCGCCAAAGTGATAAATGGCTTCCAGGAAAAACATTAAGGCGAAAATGTGGTGAAGCTGCCGGGTGATCTCAATCCCTCCTATCATGCTGAGCAGGAAATCTCCAACGGCAGTGCCGGCATAGCGCTGCATCAGACCCGTCATCCCCAGCACGGTGAAAGAGATCATTAGCAAAATATGTTCGACCCGTTCTGAGAGCGAAAAGCGGATCACGTATCGTTTTCCATGCTCATCTGTACGCAAACGCGCTGCGGCTTTCACGGCCTCACGGTGCGTGATGCGGCGTCGGGAACGCAAACGTTCCCGATGCTTTTCATGACCAGATTTGGTTTTCGTTTTCTTGGTCGAAGGATTATTCTTTGTCATCGGTTGACTCTGTTCTCTCTTCTCCCAGTTCCAATTCAAGGTATTGTTGCTTCGAAGAACGGCGGTGGTTTGATAATCGCCTGCGGGCATCCAACCCGATATAAACCAAGAAACTGCCTATCACCCCGGGGATCATATAAGAATAAATAGTATTCACCGCGAATAATGCGGGAGTATCTTCCCAGGTTGGGACATAGTGACTCAACCAGGCCTGCGGGAAAGCGATGCCGGCATCAGCATGGCACTGCTGGCAGGTGGCTTGTAAGTTATGGGGATAAACCGTTGATGAAGGGTCATCTGCCGGTCGAATATTGTGGATGCCATGACAATCAAAACAGGTCGCTTTGTTGCTGGGGATATTGTTATCGGTATTTCTGAAAAAATTGACCGTTCGTCCATGAAAATCATCTAAATAGGTATCAAACACGTTAGTAGAAATTTCGTATTTTTCCATCCGGTCTTCATCAGCATGACAGCCGCCGCAAACCGCGATCATATCGTTGTGAAAATCAACATCTCGTGGACCGCGTACGTTATGTACCCCATGGCAGTCTACACAGGCGGGAACATCAGGGTTGGAATCTGTTTCCAACGCCGTACCATGAATGCTGGCCTGGTAAGTTGAATAAACAGCCAAATGGCAGGTTGCACAGGTTTGAGAAATTTTAATTCGGGGTTCGTTGGGCGACGTAATATCATGACTGCCGTGACAGTCAACGCACACCGGAGCATTACGGTTTCCCCCTACCTGCACACGCACATGCGCGCTGTCTACGGATTCTTCAAAATTCTCTTCATGACATGCTCTGCAGTTCTCATTGAGAGCCAGTGTAATGGAACGTTTGTCGGCATAATTAAGCTCGACACTAATTGGACGATACTGAGCATCTTGGGTCGTATCCAAATCTTCGTGGCAGTCCTGACATGTAACTTGACCAGATGCTTGATGCGGATAGCCCTTTTGATCAACATGACAGGCCAGACATTCTAATCCGGCCTCAGCATGAACCGAACGATAGAAGACACCCGGTTCTATATATAACGAAACGGTGCTGCCATCTTCTGGATGTCCGGTAAAATCCGGATCAAAATGGCACATCAGACAATTCGTGTCACCATGTTCCTCTGACTCAGTTGCCGAAAGCTGTGTTGGGGTTGGAGTCAGCGCTGGATTCGGGGAAGACACTGCCGTTGATGTTGGTGTTGCTTGAGCAAGGGCTGCTGGAGATCGCAACAACAAGACAGCACCTATCAAACTTAACAGAGCTAATAACCGAGCAGTTGATTTTCTCATTGGGTATCTGCTCACCGAGATACTGCTTCCTGTAGAATGGTAATCAAAGAGCTGCTCTCACCTAAACGCCTATGTTCGCTTGTAAACACCTGGATTTTGTCATTGCAGCTGTTGAATTGAATGATCTTCGTCATTGGCAGCAGCTCTAGTAAAGAAGAAATCGGGACCTCCACTAATAGGCTTTCATCAGATGCGTCTACGATAATGATGTCTGGAGTTTCAGCTGACAATTCATCGCCAATGTTTTTCACCTGAGTAGCATCAAGAGTGTCTACTGTAAATAGGTGCGGCTGCGCGCTCAACAGACTGGCAATGCCGTCTGCAAGTAGAGATTGTTTCGAAAGTACCACTATTTTTTGAGACAATTTAACAACCCTTTTTATATTATTGACACAATGTGAAGATTATCACAGCGTAACTAAGTCGTTAAACCCCTAAAGGGTAGTAAATAATTAAGAATAACCGCCCCCCAGGGTAGGTATGTACTACCTTGAGGGGCGGGGTATTTCGGGTGGATTTTAGATAATTTCCCCCAGTACAGCTCACGATTAACGGTTAAGATTCTGATCTGGCACCTTAGTATCTCATTTAGATAGTTCTCTTTAGGCTATTCTTCCTTTACTAAACCGTTTCGCACTGCAAAAGCTGCTGCCTCAGCGCGATTCTGCAGATTTAATTTTTGCAAAATATTTTTCATATGATACTTGACCGTGTTCTTGCTGATAAACAACTGCTCGGCAATTTCACGATTGGAACACCCTTTAACAACAAAATGGAGCAGCTCGATTTCGCGGTCTGTTAATCGCCCTTTGATATCAAATTTGGATTCCTGCTGCTCCAAATCAGCAAATGCATTCACCAACTGAGTCATCGTTTTATGGGTCATCGCAACTTCATCGCGCTCCAGACCATCCAGCTTTCTTAAAAACTCATCTGAACTTAAGTTCTTGAGCAAATATCCTGATGCCCCGGTTCGGACAGCCTCTAAAAGATTAGCATTTTCATTGGATACTGTTAGCATTACGACTTTCGCCGCTGGAATGATTTGCCGCAGTTTCTTTAGTGTTTCCAATCCATTCATCTGCGGCATATCAATATCCAATAAAATGATATCCGGGTGCAGTTCCTTGGCCTGCTCAATAGCTTCAACCCCGTTTTTCGCCTCCCCGACAACCATTTTTCCTGCTGCCTTGAGTAAACTAACGATGCCGTCTCTAAATAAAATATGGTCATCCACAACCAGGATTCGCATTGTCATCTTAGTTGATCTCCTTCTTTTGTAGCGGCAGCGTGATCTGCACCCGCGTTCCTGTACTGATCTCAGATTCCAGCAAAAATACCCCACCAATTTTACTCGTACGTTCACGCATGCCGCACAAACCGAAGTGCAGCGAATTTTCATCACAAATACTTTCCGGGTCAAATCCTATACCATTATCCTCAACAGTGATGCGCAAAAAACCGTTTTCCTTTTCAAATAATAAAGATACCGTTGTCGCCTTGGCGTGCTTTCGAGCATTGCTCAGGGCTTCTTGCACGATCCGTAAAATATGCAGTTCTGTCTCAGCTAATAGCGGTATGTCCTCCACTTCTACAGGAATAGAAACATTGATCAGCAGGTCACTGAGTTTTCTAAACTGATCTACGTAGTTTTGCACCATCGAAACTAAACCACTGCCAACCTGCTCAGATGTTTTTAGCCCCAGAATTGCTTCACGCACATCAATGGATAAACTTTGAGCAGCCTCTTCAAGCTGAGTGAGGTTCATGATCGCATTATTGGATTTGCCATTTTTTATCAACAAGCGAATCGCGGAGGCTTTCGCGCTCACAAAGCCGATTAATTGTGCCATGCCGTCGTGCAGTTCGCGAGCAATCCGCTCGCGCTCATCTTTCACAGCTTGCAGTCGTAGTGTTTGAATATCCTGTTCATCTTGGGCCCGTTGTTCAATTTCATCGGCCATGTGATTAAATGTGTAGACCAGTTTATCCAACTCGTCTTTTTCATAACTTGGAACTGGCATCCGAACTGAAAAATCCCCATCGCCGTAAGATTCCAAATAGGTATCGAACTTTTCCACGCGCCGTAAGACAAACCAATAAATAAGAAAATAAAAGAACAGCATGCCAAGCAGTATGGATATAATTATGATCAACAGCTCTACTCTTGAGTCTCTCAGGATATGTTCCTCAATAGCCATAATTGGTGCATCCATTAATAACATCCCTAAATAAGGTAGTGATGCATCGTGGCAGCTAGAGCATTCCTCATCATTTAGAATCGGAGTAGATATCCGCATTGTATCTGGGTCCGAGTTTAATGACGCGGCGCGGGGACGTTGATCTACATCGTACTGGTGACATTCCACACAGCCATTCTCTGTTTCCTCAAGTAAATTGCCGATATCAGCATTATCTGAATCTACTCGAATATCGCCATCTGTATTGATGATCTGAAGACGTGAAACGGTTTCGAATTCCCCAATATTACTTACGATTTGATTGAGCATTTCATGATCGTTGGAAAGCATAGCGTGACGTAAACTGCCATTAATGACTTCCCCCAATTGGACGGCTGCTTGCCACGTTTGATTGGTAAGCAGTTGCTGTTCACGGTGATAGTGAATTGCAGACAGCAATACCATGCCTGCCATCATTGGAACTGCAACACCAACAACAATTCTAAGGCGAAGACTTACCCAAGTCCATTTATTTTGGCGATTAAAAGGTTTCATAAATTCACGCTTGGCGCAAAAAGAACACAGTCAGAATTTATTATTATAAGATGCATTATTGCGCCGCACAAGGAACTATCAGTATTGTCAGGTAAGTCCTTGATTTGTGGTCATTTCAGTAGTTTTCCTATGGCAATAAAGGTTAATTTTAATTAAGTGCCCTCAAATACCAAGCAAAACAAGCTTTCAGGTAGCTATGTTTTCGAAATTTATTGCCTGAAAGTTCTCCAAAATGCGTAATTGTACCCAATAAACCCTACCCAAAAGGGTATGGTAATTAAATTTATTGCATATTAATATTTGTACAGTTCTTCACAAACAGTTTTTGGATTAATACATATAAATAACCGCGCTGCAAAATACAGCCCATAACTGGATACTCATCACTCACCAAAGGATCTCAGATGAAACGTCTAAACCTCCGATTGATTGCGGTCAGCATCGCCATCTCTTTGCTTTGGTTATTATCTTCGAATGTCAAAGCCAGTCCATCCATACAGCCTGACCCCCCACCTACGCCTGTTCCCCCAGGCGTTTCTGTTCCCGGAGAGGGAACCAGCCCCAATGCCCATGATGATTTGCCCGATTGCCGCGAATGCCACTGGGATATTTACCTGATCTGGGAAGAAAGTTCTCATGGCAAAGGCCTCTCATGCGGGCAATGCCATTTGGCTGCCAGTGAGGAAGAAAACCATGCCCGTTCGGGACATGGCGCCCAGGGTGGTGGTTCTCAAGAATGTATGGCATGCCACACTACCGGATACGATTCAGAAACAGATACCTGGGTTGAAGGTGATATTCATTGCACCTCCTGTCACAACCCGATTGATTCAAACCACCCTGACGTTCCTGCGCCAATCAATCGATCTGCAGACTTATGTGGACAGTGCCATATCCAGGCAAATTTTGAATGGCAAGTCAGTACCCACGGCATGGCTGGTGTATCGTGCATCGATTGTCATAATCAACATCGCGCCAGCCTGAAAGCAGGTAGCGAAGATATCTCCGACCAATGTGCGGCATGTCATGAGTCACGTGAATCGGGCTATGCTACATCTATGCATGCCGGGGAGGGCCTCTCCTGTGCGAGCTGCCATCTTGCGCCTCTGGAAAATAATCCTTTAGGAAGGGGCAATGCAAAATTGAATCACACATTTAATGTCGATATCAGTGTTTGCATGCAGTGTCATGGAGAAAATTTGCACGCACCAGTGCTAAATGGTCAGGAAGAGGACGATCATCATTCGACCGAGGGGAGAGCCATTGACGCCATGGCTTCGATTATTGATGCAGATGTTACTGCCGCACCTCCCTCGTTAAATCCCAATGGCTTTTTAGCCTTTGCCACCGTCTTTGGCACGGGAGTGGGAGGGGGAGCGGTTATCGGGATTGCTCGGTTCATCCAGAAATCACGGGGTCGGAAAAAGAAATGAAAAAAAATATCGAACGACGTAATTTTCTAAAGCTTTTGGCGGCTGGAATTGCTACGGCAATTGGCTATCAAAAAAAGCCCGCTGCAAAAGCTTCCGGACCGGTAGGTTCCAGCCCCCACTCCTGGGGCATGGTCATCGATCAAAACTCATGTACCGGGTGTGGATACTGCACCTTGGCTTGTCAGGCCCATAATGATGCTCCTCCTGAAATTCAGTGGACCCGGGTCATTTTTGACAGGAAAATAGGTGATCGTGATGTTTTTCTGTCACGACCCTGCCAACACTGTGATCATGCGCCCTGTATCAGCGTTTGCCCGGTCAAAGCCAGCTATAAACGTGCAGATGGGATTGTGATGATGGATTACGACCGCTGTATTGGTTGTCGCTATTGTCAAATTTCCTGCCCCTACCAGGCACGTGCCTTTAACTGGCAGGAATTCGATGGTGATAACCCTGCTGTTCCCGATTATGGCAAACCGGAAATTGAACGCCGCCCACGCGGTGTGGTTGAAAAATGTTCTTTCTGCTACCATCGCATTGAACGTGGTTTAGAACAGGGTTTCCAGCCAGGCGTAGACACTTTTGCATCACCAGCTTGCGTTGTTGCCTGTCCTGTTAATGCACGTATCTTTGGGGACTTAAACGATCCCGATTCCAATGTCAATCAGGTGCTGGGTAATAACCCTTACTTCCAATTACGCCCTGATATGGGCAATCATACCCGCGTTTATTATTTGCCTGTGCGGGACGTTTGATTGAGGTCAGCACTATGTCAAAATTAAAATCATTACTTAAATCTGCACCCGCCACCCTATGGATGTTAATACTTTGCGCCGGCGTAATGGCTGGACTTTGGGCCGGGTACCACGTCTTGACCAAAGGGCTGATCGTTACCAACCTCACCGATCTTGTCCCCTGGGGGTTATGGATTGGCATTGACCTTTCATCCATCGCGTTAAGTGCTGGTGCCTTCTCCTTATGTGCTTTGGTTTACCTTGTAGGTTTGAAAGAATATGAACCGATTGCCCGCACGGCTACGTTCATTGGTTTCATTGGTTACAGCATGGCCATGCTCTGCCTCTTCATGGACATTGGACGCCCCGACCGATTTTGGCATGGATTTGTTTTCTGGAATATTCACTCCGTACTTTGGGAAGTGACTATGTGTGTTGGTCTATATTTCAGCGTCCTTATGGTAGAAACATTGCCCATCATAGCAGAATTAGCATTAATTAAACGGGCCTTCCCCAAGCTGGCGCATAAGGCGCACAGCCTGCATCGCTTTTCCCCTGTGCTGGCAATTCTGGGGTTAAGTTTTTCATTGTTGCACCAATCTTCTCTTGGTGCAACCTATGGAGTCTTACAAGCCCGGCCGGCCTGGTACCGCCCCACACTGGCGCTTCTGTTTATCTACTCAGCCGTTTTGGGCGGTATTGCCCTGACCCTCTTTGCCTCGATGCTTTCTTCTAGGGTCTCTGCAAAAGCTCGTATTAACGACCAAATTATTGATAAGCTAACCTATGCACTTGGTTGGGGGTTGATGGGTTATCTTTACTTCCGCTTTTGGGATACCTTCTCGTTGACCTATAACTACCAACCGGGACGCTCCGAAAGCCTCACCATGCTGACCAGTGGCGCGCTCTCCTTTAACTTTTGGATATTGGAAATTGCCCTCGGTACAGTTTTCCCCATTTTCGTGTTTCTGAGGGGAAAATGGCGCCAAAACCAGAGACTGCGCATGTTTGCCCTTGTTTTAGTAGCGATTGGCGTGGTTGCCTATCGCTGGGACACCAATATGGTTGGGCAGCTTATTGTCCTTACCTATCTCCCCCGTGAGATACAGGTGCTCTACACCGCATATACTCCCTCACTCATTGAAATCCTGGTTGGGGTCGGAGTCATCTCCTATGGATTCCTGGCATTTACTATCGGCGTGCGCTTTTTAAAAGTTGTAGACCACAAATTGGGTGAAAGTGCTGAACAAAGCCACAATCTCATGCCACAGCCACTGCCGCAACCACAACCTGCTTCGCAACCGATTCCTGCAAGCGATT
>JBDLJO010000085.1:0-10008 GCA_039714275.1 Chloroflexota bacterium
GGTCGACCATCGCAGCGCCAGGATTTTGAACATTTATTCGTCCCAGCCAGGCCGCTGCCCTTGCAGTCGCGGCTTTTCCGGTCAAATCGGAATCGAGGGCTGGGTCACATAAGTAAACGCCAGGCCGATGAGTAGCAAGCCCTCCCCAGGTAGGTTGAACCCGCGGGCGCAGACTTTCCGCACCAAAAGCATTCAGCAAACGCGCCATCTGGCCTGTATCTCTCGGAGCCAGGATTATCGCCTGGCCTCCCCAATTTTGGTCTCCGCGAACAGCCAGGTATCGGCCGTTTGTACGCATTATTTCGGTGGGATAACCCCTGACGCGCTCAGCAGGAATGCCCTGCTTTTTGAGGTTTTTTTGGCTGACAGCCGCCGCCGCACCACTGCCCAAAATTAGCACGGATCTCTCAACTGGCTGCTCGCCCTTCAAAATGAACGCCTCTTTCCGGGATTTGAAAACTGCTGCCGTTGTAAGGGTGACTGCCTTGTCTGTTGCTTTCTGCGGGTCGTCAGCATGAACCCAGGCACATTGTTCACGAATATTGACAAACTCATAATCGGCAGTACTCAGGCCAGGAAAATGCCCATCGGAACCCGGAAGCACGCCCAGTCCCTGTCTGGTGCGCAGGCGTTGGTAGGTGCAGCTGTAACAAGCCTGGTTAATCGTGCAGCAAGAGCAGGCCGCCAGCACCACCCTGTCCAGGTCATGCGCGTCAACCGCAGCGCGGATAGTTTCCGCAGCGTCCGGTGAACAAGAGAAAAGCATAATCTGGGTGTGCGCTACATCGGGCAGGGCATCCAGTTCCTTGCGCATACTTTCAACGTCAATAATGCTTGATATATGTTCGCCACACTCACAAATGAAGACCCCAATGCGGGCAAAATCTTTTTTCAACACCGGGACAACAGGCGTTGGGAATGAGCGGGGCTGTTTTCCCAGGCGAGCGAGAACATCCGCCGCAGTCGCGGAAGCAGCCAGGGCGTCTTCCGGCGATGCGCGATAGAAACCCGTCTTTTCTTCCAGCGATGCCAAATCTGGGTTTTCGGAATGATCCGTATCGATGATGGCGCCCACGTTCATAGTTACGCTTGTTTCCTGTTGATCATGGGAAATAGCTCCCGCCTTGCAAACTTCCACACAGGCCAGACACTCACTGCACGGCCCGCATATCAGGCAGCGCTGGGCCTCAGTGATAGCCTGCCTTTCTGTAATGGTCAGGTCCACCTCACGGAAATTATATTCGCGCGCTTTCACAGGTATGCTGGCAATCTGCGCACGTGTTTCCTGCGAAGCCTGGCTGTGTTTGATTTTGATCTCTTTTTTATCGTATTCAACCGCATCTAGGAGAACAGGTTCTGTTGAGCCTTCTCCGCCGCGCAAATAGCGATCGATACCCCGCGCAGCCTGATGCCCTTCTCCAATGGCATCCACTACAAAAAAGGTCACACCCCGGTGAACATCCCCAGCCACAAAGACGCCGGGCATGGTAGTCATCATATCTGAATCAGTCTGGATGCCGGCTGGTTTGCGGGCTTGCACTATGCCACCCTCAGGCAGGAAAGAGAGATCCGCACCCTGGCCAATTGCCCAGATGACGATATCGGCAGGCAGAACATGTTCAGTATCCGGGATTTCGTCCATATCCGGACGGCCATTCTTAAAGCCGCGGAAATTCACTTCGACGCAGCGCACACCAACGATCTGCTTGTCTTCAACGACAACTTCTTTAAAGGTCCTTCCTGGTCGCATCTGTATCCCCTCTTCTTCAGCTACGAGGATCTCCCATTCAAATCCAGGCATCTCACCTCGAGGTTCCAGGCAAGCCATGCACACTTCCTCTGCACCAAGGCGGGTGACCGTACGGGCAGTATCCAGGGCCACGTTGCCGCCGCCCAACACTATGATTCGTTTGCCGCCAAGGTCTATGCTCTCGCCCAGGCAAGCGCGGCGCAATACATCCAAGCTGAGCCAGTTATTGGGATGGTCAACATTGGGGATGGGCAATTTCTTGGCTACATGCGCGCCCGTGGCGACCAAGACTGCATCGTACCCATCATCAAATAAACTTGAAATGTCATCAATCCGAGTGTTCAGACGAAGCTCAATCCCCTCATTCAGGATGCGCTGGATTTCCCAGTCCAGCAATTCATCCGGGAGACGATGCGCTGGGATGCCCACCCGCATCATACCGCCAGCGACCGGAAGCGCGTCAAATACAGTGACAGCGTGTCCCAGGCGGTTAAGGTCCTGTGCAGCGGTCAGGCCTGCCGGACCGGCGCCAATGATGGCTACCCGCTTCCCGGATGACTCGGCAGGAGGTTCTGCTGCGCCTGCTTCCCAATGCGAGTATTCCCAGTCAGAAACGTAACGCTTCAACGCCATAATATTGACAGGATCATCCACCTTGCCGCGTGTACAGTTTGCTTCGCAGGCGTGGTTGCACACGCGACCGCATACAGATGGAAAAGGCATAGCTCTACGGATCAAATCAATGGATTCGCGAAACCGTCCCTGGGCAATCAAGGCCACATATCCCTGCACATGGATGCCTGCCGGGCAAGTATGAGCGCAGGGAGATTTACCGATTTTATCTATCGTCGCGCAGCCCGGTTGTCCATCGATATAGATGGCCTTGCGGCCGCTGTCCGGCAAAGTTACCGGACAAGCTTCGATGCAATCTCCACAGGCCGTGCATTTACTCAGGTCTATGTTGCGGGGATGCTGTCGCAGTTCAACCTGAAAATAATTGGCTTTCCCCTCCACATGACCAAGACAGGCATTTGTCTTGATGTTGATATTTGGGTGTTTGATAATTTCCAACTGACGGGCGTGCAGCAAGTGCGGCGTCAAATTTACCCCATCGCTATTCTCAAAGAAAGGCGTCGATTCTATCAGATGGACTTCCAGACCCGCATCAGCCAGATCCAGGGCTGCCTGAAGCCCTGCGATACTGCCGCCGATGACAAGTGTCTCTTTGCTCATCCCAATATCCTTTTCACCTACAGGTACTGTGTTCTAACCCCTTATCATACCCAACTTCAAAAATCTTCTTATTCAAATCAACCGCCTTGACGGGCACTGATTCCACAACCCCCTGACGCATGGCCTCCCGGCTGACGATGCCAGTGATCGCTGCCCAGAACCCAAGCATGACAGTGTTGGCTGCGCGTATATTGCCAGCTTCCTCGGCTATTTGAGTAGCCGGTATACCAAGTGTTTTTATATCCTTGCGATGTTCCGCTGGCAGGGTCACCAAGCTGTCATCGATCAAAAGCAAACCATCTTCCGCCAGGGTCGGGACATACTTGGTGTATGCGCCTTGTGACATGATGATCATGCTGGTCGGCTGGATTAATTGAGGGTGATGAATTGGATTGCTGTCAAGAATCACCTGTGAGCCAGCAGCGCCGCCGCGCGCCTCCGGGCCATAGCTTTGCGTGAAACAGGCTTCCAAGCCATCATAGATGGCGGCTGCCAATCCAACGATCCGGCCCGCGCTTATGATGCCCTGCCCCCCAAAGCCGCCAAGCTGAACTTCAGTCCGCGGAAGGATCTCTTTCCTTTCTGGTAATTGCGGTCTGTTATCCAGCGTTTCTCTCGCTCTCTTCCATACCTTCTCAGCTTGTTCGTCGCGCGCGCTCATGGCTTCCTTCAGCGATGGATTCGCTTCCACCAAAAAATTGCCTTCAACGATCTCGGTAATTTCACCTTTTTCATTGACCTTAACAGCGGCATCCTTTGGGTGTGCATCATGCGCAGTCCGGCCTACCTGCTGATAATATTTCATTGTTTCCAAACCGCGTCGGCCCAATTTCTCAGGGTCTAGTCCACGCCCCTCAGGGTTCCAGCGCGCATAGGCAGTTGAACATGGCGCAATAATTTCCACAAAGCTGAACCCAGGATGAACCAGAGCCTCGCGAAGAGTCCATTCCAATTGGCGCGCATGCAAAACGGTCCAGCGGGAAACGAAAGATGCTCCGCTTGCCGCTGCCAGATATGGCAGGTTGAAGGGATATTCGAAGTTTCCGTATTGAGATGTGACCGCGCGAGCCTCATGAGGAGTGGTAGGGCCAAATTGCCCACCGGTCATCCCGTAGTTGAAATTGTTAACACATAGAACAGTGATGTCCAGGTTGCGCCGGGCGGCATGGATGAGATGATTGCCCCCAATACCGGCAATATCACCATCCCCTGAAACAACAATAACCTTCAGATCCGGGTTCGCCAATTTGAGCCCCGAAGCAAACGGAATCGCCCGCCCGTGCGTGGTGTGGAATGAATCCAGGCGGATATATCCAGCGACACGCCCCGTACAACCAATCCCTGATACGACTGCGACCTTATCCAAATCCCATTCTTCGTTTTTTTCAAGCCACTGCAGCGCGCTGACAAAACTGGTCAGGGCCGTACCCAGTCCGCAACCCTGGCACCAGATATGGGGTAAACGCTCACCGCGCAGCAACTCGTCCATTGGGTGGAGTCCAGTTTCCCAGTCACTTTCATCCGGGGACTCGTACCCAAGCATCATCAAGCGTTCGCTGCGTTCCATTTTTTCAGGCATGGCTCACTCCTGTACCCCCATCATTCTGAGGCAGCCTCCCAGCTGCTTGCCGAATCACTTTCAGGACATACTCCGGTTCCAGCACATCACCACCAGGAGAATTTGCGCCCAGCACCAACGCTTGACCACCCGCGCAGCGTTCCACTTCACGCCCGATCTGGCCCATATTGATCTCTGGAACAACGAAAGCACGGATGCCTTTTGCCAATTGACGAATACGCTCCTCCGGAAATGGCCAGACGGATATCAACCTGAGATAACCAACCCTGATACCTTCTTCGCGCGCCTGCTGGATCGGCCATAGGGATGTGCGCGCAGAAATGCCATAGGAGACCACCACTACTTCTGCATCTTCCGTATTTCGCTCTTCCAGTTGGATGATTTCATCCCGGTGTTTGCGAATTTTTTCAATCAGACGATTGACATTCCGCTCATGCGCTTCAGCATTCATAGCTGGATATCCGCGCTCATCATGCGTCAACCCGGTAACATGAATGCGATACCCCTCCCCCGCGGCAACCATCGGAGGTACATAGCCGTTTCCTCGTTTTGAACTATCGCGGTAGATACGGAAGTGGTCAGGCTTAACATCCCCCCTAAACACTTCGGGACGATCCATGATTTCTACTTCTTCTGGATCAGGAATAACCACTTTTTCGGTCATATGACCAACTTCCGCGTCGGTCATCAACAGTACAGGAATACGGTATTTTTCCGCCAAGTTGAAGGCCCTGATGGTCAGGTCAAAGAGTTCTTGTGGAGAGGTTGGCGACAAGGCGATGATTTCATAGTCTCCATGCGAACCCCAGCGAGCCTGCATCATATCCGACTGTCCTACTAAAGTTGGCAGACCAGTAGATGGGCCGCCCCTTTGCACATTTACCAGCACACAGGGAGTCTCGAGCATGATGCCAAGACCCAGGTTTTCCATCATCAGTGAAAACCCCGGGCCGCTGGTAGCCGTCATGGATTTTACGCCAGCCCACGAACCGCCCAGAATGGCGTTCATCGACGCCAGCTCATCCTCCATTTGAATATACGTACCTCCAATTTGAGGCAATCGTAGGGACATTCGTTCAGCAATTTCAGTAGCAGGGGTAATTGGATATCCGGCAAAGAAACGGCAGCCAGCCAGGATAGCCCCCTCAGCGCAAGCGTGATCGCCCAACATGAAATGTGACCCGGTCAGCAGGCCGCGCATCTCGCTCACGGCAAACCTTCTTCCGGCTGCATCGCAACAACACTATCCGGACTACGCTCTCCGCCATCTTCCACATAAATGGCAAAGTCCGGGCACAATAACGCGCACAGGCCGCAGTTGACACAGTTTAAATCGTTAATAACTTCAGGAGGATGGTATCCCTTCGAATTAATGCGCTCCGAGATATATAAGCAGTTTCGAGGGCAAAATTCAACGCAGAAACCACATCCCTTGCATCTTTCCTCGATGACATGCACGATGCCGTGGGTGATTTGAATTTGATCCCGATCAAGAGGTTGTCTCCAATAGGCCATCAAACCTCCTCTACACCATAATTTATGCGAGTTAATTCATTGTACATTGGAACTCGCATTTACACAAATACTTGGTATCTGATTTAGGAATCGCGCTGGAAAGGTAGCACTGTGATCACGATAAAGCGTTGAGCAGCGAACGATGCTGCATTATAGCCGCACTCAGTGTGTGCGGTGATACACATCGCGACCTCTCCAGGCACATTGCAACGAAAATGATAAGATCCAAGTACTTGCCGCAAAAAAAATAATAGTAACGCCATGTAGAACCAATCAGATGGGCGGCGAATGAGGGTGCTTTTGGATTACCTTGCTATTGTTTTCGATTGTTAATAGACATTTTAATTGTATCTATGTCTTTTTCACCTCAAGGAGGAGACTAGAACATGATGGCATTTATCTTGTCCAAAGCTTCAGGTTTTGGGCGAATCTCTTCGGCCGTTAAACGGTTAAGGGCTTTATCAGGCAAGTTTTTCATATCGAAGATTGTGGGTTGATCCGGGTTGATATAAATTAATCCAGTTATTAGCTCTTGCTTGCGATTGGCATCCTCAAGTTTACAAAGAATCTCGGAGCGATCGGTAGGATCATAATCGCGACTTAATTTTCGCAGCATTACATGAGAGCCATCATGCAAGGCGACATCTGTGGATTCCCCTTCATCGTAATCTACCATGATTTCATCGGCTTCAGGCACAAAAGAAAGATCGTGCAAAGCGACTTCATGTTCTTTTCCCCAGGCATAAGAATGCTGAGAATCATCTTTGTTATTAAAGGTGACACAAGGGCTAATGATATCTAAAACGGCAATGCCTTTATGGGCAATTGCGGCTTTGAGCAATTCTTTAACTTGTTTAGGATCACCAGCAAAAGAACGGGCCACAAAACTGGCATGCCCAACAACAGCTTCCCAAACGATATCAATTGGCATGAAGGGATTCCTGCCCAGTTTCTTGAGGGCAAGACCTTCTTCAGCCGTAGCTGAAAATTGTCCTTTGGTCAGGCCATATACACCGTTATTGGCAACAATATAAACCATGGGTAAATTACGCCGCATAACATGTTTAAACTGCCCTATGCCAATATTGGCTGTATCACCATCGCCACTCATACCAATACCTGTGATCGAGGTATCAGCAAAGAGAGCGCCGGTTGCCAGCGAAGGCATACGTCCGTGCAAACCATTAAAACCAAAAGAGCGGCCCAAAAAATAGGTCGGAGCCTTGCTTGAACAACCAATACCGCTAAGCTTGACAATTTCTTCGGGTTTAACGTTCATCTCATAGCAAGCTGAAATGATCTGGCTGGTAATTGAATTATGGCCGCAGCCCTGGCAGAGTGTTGTTGGAGCACCCCGATAATCGGATTTGCTTAAATTAACCAAGTTTAGTTTAAGTTTCTTTTTTGTCGTCATCTTATTTTTGCTCCTCGGCCAGCAGGGCATCTTTTATCCAGGTTGCTGCGAGCGGCATACCATCGTTGCGTAAAAGAGGAATTAACGAAGTAGCTTGTGCAGGCATCTCCAGTGAGAGAATGCCATGCAGCTGTCCATCACGGTTCATCTCTACCACATAAACATGTTCATAGTTTTCAATGAATTTTTTCACTTCATCATTGATCGGTAACGCTCGTAGGCGCAAATAATCTACAGCCACGCCTTCGGTTTCAAGAAGATCACAGGCTTCATGAACAGCGGGATCGGTAGAACCAAAAGCGATCAAACCGATTTTAGCGCCCTTCCGGGTATGTATCTCCGGTTTAGGCAGCATATCACGACCGGTCTCAAATTTTAAAAGCAAACGCTCCATGCCTGCAGCCCACATTTCAGGTTCTTCGCTATATTTAGCATATTCATCATGCCCCGTGCCACGAGTGAAATAAGCACTGCGAGGGTGCCGGTTTCCAGGGACGGTGCGGTAAGGGATACCATCACCATCGATATCGAGGTATCGACCCCAATTTTCAATTTTATCTAGGTCTTCTTCCCAAAGGATCTTTCCACGATTGATCGGTGTATCTGGATATTCAAATGGACGAGTCATCCACTGGTTCATGCCAAAATCTAAATCAGTTAACACAAAAATTGGTGTTTGAAGCTGCTCAGCATAATCAAAAGCTTTCCAGCCAAACTCAAAAATTTCAGCAATATCGCCTGGTAATAAGACAACGTGTTTCGTATCGCCATGACCCAGGTAGTAACAGGTATTGATGTCTCCCTGGGATGTACGGGTAGGTAAGCCGGTACTGGGTCCCATACGTTGAACATTCCAAATTACGAGCGGCGTTTCAGCATAGTATGCCATGCTGACGTACTCACTCATTAAGCTGATACCTGGTCCTGAAGTTGATGTCATGGAACGCAGGCCGGCCCACCCAGCCCCAACGGCCATACCAACTGCCGCCAGTTCATCCTCCGCTTGGATACTGGCATAGGTGGCTTTGCCTGTTTCAGGATCATTACGATATTCTGGTAAATATTGGTTGATGGTTTCAACAACACTTGTGGCTGGTGTAATGGGGTACCAACCGATAAACTGCACACCGCCAAATATGGAACCAAATGCAGCCGCAGTGTTGCCATCGGTCATGATATATCCATCGGTGCCGTCCATCACCTCTACTCGATACTTAAAAGCGTCCCGATCAAGATTTTCCGCTGCCCAGGAATAAGACTCATTAATTACATTGAGGTTCAAGGTTATCGGTTTTTCTTTGCCGCCAAAATGGAATTCTATTGCCTGCTTGATTCTATCCAAATCAATTTCAAGCATATATGCTAAAACGCCAACATAAACCATATTGGCGGCATAAGTACGCAAATTTGCTGGAACCCCAACTGCCTTGGTCATTGCTTTGACCGGCATGCCATAGGCCTGAATATCATCCCGTGTAACATCCTGTTTAATCGAGTCATCATAAAAGATGGCGCCGCCAGGAGCCAGGATTTCTTGGTCTTTTGTAAAAGAGGCCGAATTCATAGCAACTACAATATCGGTAGTTTCACTGCGAGCTAAATAACCATCTTTACTTAGTCGAATCGTATACCAGGTAGGCAAACCCTGGATATTTGAAGGAAAAACATTCTTCCCGGAAACCGGGATGCCCATCTTAAAGAAAGAACGCACCAATGTAAGATTGGATGTTTGACTGCCAGAACCATTAGCAGTACCAACTGTGAGAGAAAAATTATTCACAGTTCGTCCAGCCGTGGGGGCATGATTAGAATTAGGCATGGATACTCCTTAAACTGATACTTTCAATGCGATTTAGCATTGTATTAATAATATTTTCAAGCATGGGATTCCTCATGTGAAAACCCGGGGCGATGATAGAGTAGATCAACATGCTCTATGAGTGCTTCATAACCGGCCGCAAAATCACCGGCGCAAATGGCATCCACCATTTTTTGATGATAATTCCAAACATCTTTGAGGTAATCATAATCCGCATAGACCCCCAACCCTATGGCCTCATAAGCTTCCCAATAGGCTTCAAGAATACCGAATACAAAGGGGTTTTCCAAGCGGCTAAAAATCATCAAATGCAGTTCGCGGTGTTCTTTGTGAGGGATACGAATAGGCGTACCTTTCAGTTTATCCCACGCAGACTGCATAAGCGCATTCAAGATTGAATGATCTTCTTTTTCAAGTAAACTGGCAGCTTGCTCCCAATAAGCCATTTCTACATTACGGCGCAAATCTGAAAAGGCTTCAAAAGCTCCCCCACTGATCACCAAAGCATAGGATAGGCTTTGCCAAACAGCTGGCGTAAATGTATAGGGTAAACGCCGAATTCCTGTGCGCGGGCGCACATCAATATACCCGAGAGCTTTCGCGACTTCGATTTGCTCCCGTAATCGGGCAACACTGAGGTCAAGTTCATCACTTAGAGTGTTCATCGAAGGCAATTGTGTCTGGTCTGGATTATGATT
>JBDLJO010000086.1:0-9963 GCA_039714275.1 Chloroflexota bacterium
GTCATCGAGCGGTTAGCACTGCGCCCCATGACCGGTCAGCCGCTGTTGTCAATCATTTTAATGACCCTCGGTTTGAGCCAGGTGCTGCAGGGATTGGCGCTGCTGTTATTTGGCGGCGCGCAGCGCAATTTCCCTCAAATATTCTCAGCCGCCAACCCCTACAAAGTCACCACGCCCTTTATTCACAACGGCAAGAACATCATCATTATATTGAAACAAAATCTGGTATGGACCTTCGTGATCGCGATCCTCGGCGTCATTCTTATCAGCGCGTTCTTCCGCTTTACACGTACCGGACTGGCCATGCGGGGAACATCCGAAGATCATGAATTAGCGCAAAGCATTGGCATTCGTATCCACCGGATATTTGGATTTTCCTGGGCTTTAGCCGGCGTGGTTGCCACAACCGGGGGCATACTGCTGGCGACATCCAGCGGGCTTGATCTGAGCTTATCAGTGCTTGTACTGACAGCTTTCCCGGTGGTCTTGCTTGGCGGCTTAGACTCGATTCCAGGGGCCATTGTTGGTGGATTTCTGATTGGCCTTTCTCAAGGGCTGGTCTCGGTATCAAAAGTAACCATGATTCGTAATTCGTCAGAAATCATGCCTTATGTTGTACTTCTAATTGTGCTCGTGATTCGGCCTGAGGGCCTCTTCGGGCAAAAACGCATCGAGAGGATTTAGACTATGGCCGTTCTTCGCCCAGCAGGTGAATTTGATACCACTTATGCATACGATATGGCGACCATCCGGCAGCCCTGGCAGTGGTGGCTGCTCCTGATTTTTGTTGGTGCGCTTTACACCCTGCCGCTCTACGCCAGCCAGGGCATTGTGGCGCTGGCTAACCGCATTTTTATTACCATTATCGCAGTCCAAGGGCTAAACTTGCTGACAGGTTATACCGGGCAGATATCCCTGGGTCAAGCAGCTTTCATGACCGCCGGAGGTTATATCTCTGCTTTATTGGTCAATAATTTAGGCTGGTCACTTTTCGCCGCCCTGCCTGCAGCCGGACTCGGCGCGGGCCTCATTGGTCTGATTTTTGGGCTGCCATCGCTGCGGGTAAAGGGTTTTTACCTGACAATGGCAACCCTGGCGGCTCAATTCATTATCCCCTGGTTTACCCGCAATGCCTTTCCTAAGGTTTTAAATGGTGCCCAGGGCATCAATGTCCAGGTGCCAGTGTTATTCGGCATTGAGATCAATACCCCACAGCGCTATATCTACCTGACCCTTACGATGCTGATCCTGACCACCATCGTAGCGCACAATATTTCCAAATCTCGGCTTGGTCGAGCCTTTGTGGCCCTGCGTGATCATGATCTGGCGGCCGAATTATTAGGTATCAATCTATTCAAATACAAGCTGCAAGCATTTTTCCTGGCGGCTGTATTCGCCGGCATTGCCGGATCGCTGGCCGCCCACCAAATTCGGCATATCAACTCCGAAACTTTCAACCTGGTTGATTCGGTCATGTTCATGGGTATGCTGGTGATTGGCGGCTTAGGCGCGAATTTGGGCCCCATTTTTGGGGCTATCGTTATAGAACTGCTCATTGAAGGCGCCACGCTGCTTGGGCCTACGGTGACCACCATCTTTCCATCTACAGCAGCCGGGGCCGTGCAAGCCCTGCGTCCGCTCTTCTTCGGGACAGCGCTGATGATCTTTCTGATCTTTGAGCCGCGCGGGTTGGCCCATCGCTGGCAGCTGCTCAAAGCAGCCTGGCGGTTAAGACCATTCTCACACTAATACTCCCATCGGTAAATGAAAAGCAAAAATGAGGAGGTGGTATCCCTCGAAAAAAATCCGTTCAATCCATTAGGGTAAAACATTTATCTCCAAAGGAGGAGACCATACCATGCGTAAATCTCTACTTTTCCTATTGTCAATTTTAGTGATCACCGGGATGCTGCTGTCGGCCTGTAAACCAGCCGCGGAACCTGCACCAGTAGAAGAACCAGCCGCTGAAGAGCCTGCTGCCGAAGAGCCAGTAGTCGAAGAACCGGCCGCTGAGGAGCCTGCTGAGGAAGAACCTGCTGCAGAAGAGCCTGCTGGTCCCCCAGATTTGACCGGGGAAACCATTACCCTTTATCACTTTGGTGATCTCTCTGGACCGCTTGCCGCGGTCACCGGACCCTTGATCCACGGTGCAGAAGATGCAGTTGCAGCGCTCAATGAAGCCGGCGGCATCTACGGCGCCACGGTTGAGATAAAATTCTCTGATACTGCCAGCAGCGTTGATGAGGCGGTCGCCGCCTATGATCGCTTCACCGGTGAAGACGACAACGCCTTATTGATGATCACGTACGGTTCGGGTGAGGCCGAAGCGTTAGCTGGGCGTTTCGCTGAAGATCAGATCGTCAACATTACCGCTGGTCTTAGCGCGAAAGCCTTATATGGCGAGGGTTCGGGATATACCTTTGGCCTGGGTCCTATTTACCCTGATCAAATGGCCTACACGATGGATTTCCTGGCCGAAAATTGGGATACCTATAAACCCGCAGACGCTGGGGACGAGATCAAATTGGCCTATATCAGCTGGCCAACAGCTTTCGGTCAGGGTGGACTCTCTGACGAAAGCCGAGATTACCTGGCAGATGCAGGCATTGAAATTGTCTCTGAAGATATCTACGATGTATCTCCCACTGCTGATACGACCACGGCAATTCTGAACGCTCAGGCCGCAGGCGCCAATGTAATTTGGAACAACACTCTGGCGTTTGGCCCAGCAGCCGTACTTAACGGATTACATGCACTGGACGTTCGAGATCAATTCGTCTTTGCAGCAGACAACTGGGCGATGGATCTGGCTACCTATGCATTCATTGCTGAACCAGCTTTTGCGGTTGGGATGATCTCCCCCACTCCTTACTTATGGTGGACTGATGCCGACAATGCTGGCATCCAATATGCTGAATCGCTATTCGCAGCAAACGAACGACCCGGCGGCGAACACAATGTTGGCTATCTGCTCCTTGTAGCAGGCATTGACATGGCTGCACAGGCCATCACCCAAGCGATTGATACCGTTGGATATGAGAACCTGACCGGTGAAGCTGTACATGCCGCGTTAATTGATCTGAGCCCCTTTGAAGCCTTAGATGGTGTACTGCGAATCGATTTCACTGATGGCAGTCGCTCGCCGCATATGTCCCAAATTCGTATGATCCAGGGCGGTCCGGATGCCTTCAACGTCATCCAGGATTGGAGCCCAATCCCCGACCTGCGGCCAGCACATTAAACTAATTAAACTTTAGGACACCGTAAGCCGCCAGCAGCCACTTCACACTGCTGGCGGCTTATAAACAAGCCTATGCTAAAACTCAATAATGTAGAAGTCATATATAGTGATGTTGTTCAGGTACTGCGAGGAGTCTCCTTTGATGCTCCAGATGGTCAAATTGTCGCCCTGCTGGGAGCCAATGGTGCGGGAAAAACCACCACCCTAAAGGCAATATCCGGACTGCTGCGGACCCAGGAAGGCGAGGTCACCCGCGGGGGCATCGAGTTTGATGGCAAGCGCATTGACCGTCTGATGCCGGAGGATATTGTTGATTTGGGGATCATCCAGGTGCTGGAGGGGCGTCGATTATTTCAGCACCTGACGGTAGAGGAAAATTTGATCCTGGGAAGCATCGCTAAACGTAAGGGAGAACAGCGCACCACCGTCCATCAGGATCTGGAACAGGTCTATCACTACTTCCCCTTACTGAAAAACCTATATAAACGCACCAGCGGTTACCTCTCTGGCGGCGAGCAGCAAATGCTGGTGATTGGGCGCGGTTTGATGGCGCATCCCAAAATTATGCTGCTTGACGAACCTTCACTGGGATTAGCCCCGCTGCTGGTAGCCGAGATCTTTGAGGTCATCCGCCAGATCAGTGAAGGTGAAGGGATGTCCATTTTACTGGTTGAGCAAAATGCCCATATTGCCCTGGGCGTTGCGGAATACGCCTACGTGATGGAGAATGGTCGCATTGTGCTCGATGGCAAATCCAGCCAACTGCTGGAAAACGAAGATATTAAAGAATTCTATTTAGGATTGACTCAAGTGGGCGAGCGTAAAAGCTATCGAAATATCAAACATTATCGACGCCGCAAACGCTGGCTGGGTTAACAGGAGTATGATTATGAAAGAATCTCACCTTGATCGTCTGCAAGACCTCCTTGAACATGCTTATGATCACGCCCCGGCAGTCAAAGCCATCTTTGATGGTGCCAACCTCAAACCCAACCAGATCCAAACCCTGGCTGACCTGGATAAGATTCCGGTCACCAGCAAAGATCGCCTGGCCGAACTGCAGGGCACCAATCCTCCCTTTGGTGGTTTTTTAACCGTACCCCTTGACCAACTGCAGCACGTATTCCTCTCACCCGGTCCGCTCTACGAGCCATATGCGGGCGATTCCCCGGCAGCCGAGAGCATTCGGGAAATGTTGGGCATCGCGGGGTTCAAAGCTGGTGATGTGGTACTGAACACCTTTGGTTATCATCTCATTCCCACCGGATTGGCGGTTGATTCAGCCCTGCGGGATATGGGTGCCACCGTCATCGCGGCAGGTGTTGGCAATGCCGAGCTGCAAATTAAAATGATGCTCGACCTGGGGGTCACTGGTTATGTTGGCACCCCATCCTGGTTAATGGCAATCATTCAAAAGGCCGGCGATATGGGACTCGATTTCCGGGCAAAATTTTCCCTCCAAAGAGCACTCGTCTCTGCGGAGCCGATGCCGCCCAGCCTGCGTCAAACCTTTGTTGATGATTATGGACTGGAAATTGCCAATGCCTACGGCACTGCTGAACTCGGTTTCCTGGCTTATAACACCACTGGCGGGATGGTCATGCAGCTCTTAGAATCGACCATCCTTCAGATTGCCAACCCCGAAACCGGTCAAACCGTGGGTCCCGGAGAAGTGGGCGAGGTTGTGGCCACAACTTTCAATCAGACCTATCCCTTGATTCGACTGGGCACTGGTGATCTGGCTATGAATGTAGATCCCGCTCCTGGAGAAAGCCGCCAGGGGGAGCGCGCGGTAATCCTGGTGGGTCGCGTTGGCGATGCCGTCAAGGTGCGCGGGATGTTTATTCACCCCAACCAGCTGAGCTTTGCGATCGGGCAGGTACCGGGGGTCGCACGGTTCCAGGCAGTGGTAACCCGCAGCGATAACCGGGATATTTTTAGCTTAGCAGTGGTAACCAGCGATCCGTCAGCAGACCAGGAAGCTTTGACCGCCGCCCTTTCAACCGCCGTCCAATCTGCCTGCCGTGTAAAAGTAGATCAATTCCGCTTTGTTGGTGCAGAATCTCTCGAAGACGATGCCAAAATCATCTTAGATGAGCGGGAATGGCGCTGATACGCTTGAAAGGATAACAAGGGTGGTAATAATGACCTCCGCAAACCCGATTCGGCCGCGACATTATCCGGCCTGCTCCGTAAATATACCTAGAAGTTCTGATTCCCTGAAAAGATATATCCGTAAATGGTCTTTTTAGGTGTCATCGAGGCAGAACAGGTAAAATCAGATTAGGAGGTAATCATGACCTATCAACGAGCCCCCTTGCGGCGTTCACGTCATAATCAAGTTGTCGCCGGTGTTTGTGGTGGGCTGGCGGAATTCTTTGGCATCAGCAGTTTTTGGTTTCGACTGGCTTTCTTGATCCTGCTGGTACCGGGCGGTTTACCGGGGTTCATTCCCTACTTTTTGATGTGGATCATCATTCCCAAAGCTTAATTTAATCTCCATCACGGAGCTTACAAAGCGTAAAAAATAGCGGGCTATCTGCTATACTAAATTACTACCCCACAAAATACTAAAGTCGATTTACTTATTGTAAATCGACTTTTTTGATATGATATAGTTGGGCAGCAGGTAAATCGGTTAGCATGAAGGAGATGACCATGAATTATCGTAAACTTGGCCGCACAGGCCTTAAAGTTTCAACGCTCTGCCTGGGTACCATGCAGTTCGGTTGGACAGCAGATGAAAGTTTGTCCCACAAGATTTTAGACGCCGCCTTTGATAAGGGAATCAATTTTATCGACACCGCTGATATTTATTCCAGCTGGGTGGAAGGCAACCCAGGCGGTGTATCAGAAACCATCATTGGCAAATGGTTGAAAAAGAATCCCGCCCTGCGCGACCAAGTTGTCATCGCTACAAAAGTGCGCGGACAGATGGGAGATGGACCCAACAACCAGGGTTTATCACGAGCACATATCTTCAATGCAGTGGAAGCTTCCCTGCGCCGCCTGGGTGTGGAAACCATCGATTTATATCAGACTCACTGGCCTGACGAAGCGACCCCAATTGATGAAACACTCACAGCCCTAAATGATTTAGTCCAGCAAGGAAAAGTGCGCTGGATTGGATCTTCCAATTATTCAGCCGGGCTCTTAATGCAGGCGCTGGGGACTTCCGAAGCCGAAGGGTATGCACGATTTGAAACCATTCAACCGCACTACAATTTACTGCACCGCAGCGAATATGAGCGGGAAGTTGCCAGCATCTGTGAAAATCATGAAATAGGCGTGATTCCCTACAGCCCACTGGCCGGCGGTTTCCTGACCGGCAAATACCATCAGGATCAGCCCATCCCAGACAGTGTGCGGGCCAGCAGTGCGCAGCAAAAATACTTCAACCCCCGGGGCTGGAAAGTACTTGAAACGGTTGAAAATATCGCTCAAACCCACCAGGCATCGATCTCACAAGTCGCCCTGGCCTGGCTGCTTAACGATCCGGTTATCACCAGCCCCATCATCGGGCCGCGCACATTAGAGCAGCTTACTGATAATCTTGGTGCGGTGGATTTGCAGCTCAGTGGTGAAGAGATGGAGACACTTAATCAAGTCAGCGCCTAAAAAATAACCAGCACAATACTAAAAATCCCTTTTCAAAACTTACCTTGAAGAGGGATTTTTAATTTAACGCTTGACAAGGGGGTAAATATTTGCTATTATATGCGTATTACCCGCTTTATCGGGTAACCCGACTTATCGAGATACAGGAGTAAACTATGCCGGATCCCAATATCATCATCCAATCCAATGTTGACACCATCAGCGTGCAGCTTGATCTCGTCCAAACTGCCCTGCACAGTCTGACGCTGATCACTAGAGCCGATCATCTCTCAGGTCTGAACAATTGGATCTACGAAACAGCCAACGCCCTCACCGAGGATGAACTAAAAAGACACCACCTGGTTATGCTGGGATTACATTACGCTGTACTGCCCAATCGTAAATTCGCTGATTTTCCTGCATACCTGAGGCATATGGGCAACTGTGATCCTGTTTCGCTGCGAGATAAAGTCATCGATACTTATTTGACAATAGAAACCTGCGATGAGAATGAGCAAGAAATTCCAACGGCCGACCCTGAATCGCTGCTCAATGATCTCGACTTTTTCTTAGAGTATCTAGAGTGCCGATTCGGCAGCGACAACGTCGATATCGAAACGGAAACCAAAGCCCACGAGCTGCTTAACGATCCACCAGCGATGAAAGCATTGATCGTGGATCACCTGGATTATATGTGGGAGCGGTATCTAAAAACGGAGTGCGAACGCATCAGGCCGATGCTGGAAGATGCTGTGCGCGCCTTTGCGGATATAGATTTTAGCGGGATGAGCCGGAAACAGGCAGCTAAATATATTACCGGGAAAAATATTGATGGCGGTCTATGGGACCTCCATGCAAAAAAAGCCGAACAGATCATCTTCGTACCCAGCGCGCATGTGGGACCTTATCTTGGCAAATTCTATTATAAAAACGCCTTGGGCGTCATCTTTGGTGCCCGGCTGCCCAAAGACGCCCAAATCCAAGCTCCAGATCTGAGTCGTGGAGAGATCACCGTCCGGCTCAATGCCCTGGCAGACGACATTCGATTGAGCATCCTCAAGCTGCTGGCAGCTGAAGGTGAGCTGCGCTCACAAGACATCATGGACAAACTGGGTTTGAGTCAATCTGCCGCCTCCCGACACCTAAAGCAGCTCAGTGCGACCGGCTATCTCAGCGAACGGCGATGCTCCGGCGCTAAATGCTACAACATCAACGCCGCTCGGATCGAGGATACGCTTAGCGCGGTGGCAGCCTTCTTATTAAACAACTAAACCAAAGGAGATTAACGATGGAAAATTTAACAAAGGTTCGAGAATTATTAGGTCAGACTTCCCAATCCATTTACCCGCTGGCCCGGGGCGTATTGCAGCCGATGTTTGAAGAATATTTTACCGAGCAGCGCTTCTATGTGCCCACATTTATCGCATCGCTAGTTTCACCAAAACCGATCTCTACGGCGCTGTTGGGAGAACGAACACCTTACCGAAACCCCGATTTTGTAGAAATAATTCTGGACGATGCCGTAGAAGCCGGCTACTTAAAAAAAGAAAACGACGGTAATTATGTTATTTCAGATAAAGGCGCTAAAGCTATCTCTGACGTACACCTGGCTTTTTATAACCACGTCAATGAGATCAATCAATTTCCTGCCGATAAGATGAAAACACTCTCATCCCTGCTGGGAAAATTGGTACAGGCCTGCACAGAATCCGAAACAGCTAAAAAGCGCGTTTGTCTAAATATCAGCCACAACGGTCATCCCAAAGTCGAGGCCAATACCCTGGCTGAGATTGACCAGCACCTGGATGATTTAAACGCTTTTCGCGATGATGCCCATATCGCCGCCTGGAAGCCGGTCGGGGTCAACGGGCAAATCTGGGAAACGCTTAGTTTTGTCTGGGAAGGTGAAAACAATACCGCAGCAAAATTATCCGAGCACCTATCCCCTTACCGGGGTTATACGGAAGATGACTACGTCCAGGCACTCAACGATCTGGCGAAACGCGGCTGGATAGAAGCTTCCGCAGATCACTATATCGTTACCGCAGATGGCAAAGAACTGCGCCAGGAAGCTGAACTTGCAACTGACCAAAAAACCTTTGAGCCCTGGAAAGTCATATCCGAAGACGAGTTGGCTCAACTTTCTGAGCTGCTCACCGGTCTAATAGAAACCAATCAGGAGATACTCGCAGCTATGCCTGAAGAGTAATCCTATTTTCAAGGAGAACGAAATGATTACCTGGAAAACATATTATGTCGAATTGCAGCGCCTGGAAGATGAAGCCTCGCTGGCGCAGCAGGCTAATCTCGAAGGACATATTATGATGCACAATACCACCCGAGGCACCCTGACAAATCACTTGTTAGCCATGCTGGGCACAAAACTTATCTCCTGGGGAAACCATTTGCAGGACCATTATGCAGATATGAAGACCCCTGCTCCAACCCAAAGCATGCAATCCAATGCATAAAATAACCGTTGGGCAGCGCGCCGCTTTGAAACTAAAGCGGCGCGCCCTGAATGACGGGCATTAATTTAAATAAAACGATAAATACACTCTTCTATGTTATGATTGCAGTTCCCGCTGAGCTAGCAAATTAACAGAAATTATCCAATTATCAGTATTGATTCAAAACGGAATACATATGTCTTCAGATCATATAAATGACCATTTTGCGATTCAGGTCAAGAATCTTAATCGCATTTTTAAAGCAAAAATCGGTGTTATGGGCACCAAAACCAAGGAAGTTGTTGCGGTAGATGATGTTTCATTCAATGTGCCACGCGGCGGCCTGTTTGGGCTGTTGGGGCCAAACGGCGCTGGCAAAACAACCACCGTAAAAATGCTCACCACCTTATTAATTCCCAATGCCGGCACGGCCAATATTCTCGGGTACGATCTGGTCAAGGAAGCCAAGGCCATCCGCCCACAGATCGGCTTTATTTTCGGCGGTGAGCGCGGCCTGTACTGGCGGTTAAGCGCTTACGATAATCTGCGCTACTTTGCCAATCTCTATCATGTTGACCCCGATTCAACAGAGCAGAAAATATCCGAGCTGCTGGATCTGGTCGGGTTAGCCGGCCGCGGCAATGAGAAAATTGAGGGCTATTCCCGGGGCATGAA
>JBDLJO010000087.1:0-9800 GCA_039714275.1 Chloroflexota bacterium
GTATCAATCACAACTCGGCAATTTTCACAATTGGCGATATGCCGCTCTATCTCTTCGCAAAAAGCTTTTTGAAGCGTGCCGTCAATATACTCAGATAACGAGTCAAAGAGGTGTTGGCAGTTCTTATCTTCATGCATGGCTGAACCCTTTTTACCTGATCAATTTGTTGCTGGCATTTGATCTTGATAATATGTTGTCAAATATTCTCGTAACTGCATCCGTGCTCTGTGTAAACGAATTTTTACTGCCGATTCGCTGATTTCTAAGATTTCAGCAGTTTCTTTGATGGATAAACCTTCAACATCTCGCAAAATAAAGACCGACTTCAATGCCAAAGAGAGTTTCTCAATACCGAGATCCAGATGGTGTCGTGCTTCGTCGGAGGCTAACTCATCTTCGGGAATACAGCACCAATCAACAATTTGTAAGGATTTTTGGTCTCCAGGGGATTTTTCGCTAGGCATCTCAACGGATACAAAATCCGGTTTTTTCTTTCTTAAGAACATCAGTGCTTCATTAGTAGCGATCCTGTAAAGCCAGGTTGATACTTTAGACTTCCCATTGAAATTTGGCAGCGCTCGAAAAGCTTTGATGAAGGTCTCCTGCAGTACATCTTCAGCATCTTGGGGATTTTGCAGCATTTTTAAAGCCAACCGATAAATATAACCAGAATAAGTTTCAACAACACGTGCATACTCAGCGGGGTCGCTGTTATTAAGCGCTTCTAATGAGAAAATTTCTTCTATATTGGTTTGCTGTTTTGACATTTAGATGAATTCCTGCACTTAAAAGTTACATAAGACCCCATTGTATCATGGGGGTTTTAAGTTGTTGGATGTTTTTCATTTTACCTGGCTGCCATAAATTGATTGAACGATTGGGTTGGGTGAGGGTTTAAATTTAACAATAAACGGTAATATCCCCCGAATCTATTATATATTTTAGAAGTTATTGATAATTTTCTTTTATGACAAATATCCTTGCGATATGTGATAGGTTATCACTGACATTATCCTGATTATTTCGGTATTATTATGTTGTATTTCGTAGTGTTTTGACAGAAAATTCATCTTTTTATTACAGCTGTAGTCTTCGTGTCAGGAGCATGACATTGCAATGAATTGTTGCAAGTTTGGAGATCACGACCAACCCAAGAATAGGCACTGCCCTGCATTTTTGTGGCTGCCCTATTATCGGTTGCGTTTGCGAGCTGGCCGCTCGCCAGGAAGAATTTCCCCTGGCGCTTACCTAATTAACCTATGAAAGCAAGATGAGCAGGAATGACCAATGCCTGCCGGTCTTGCTTTTTTTATGTTAAATCAAAATTAATAGCTAATAACATATAGCTTCAAAGGAGGACGAGATTTATGACAGTTTTAACGCTAGACCTTCCTGCAATGTATGGTGATCACCATGTTGTCGAAGTGCGGCGCATTTTGCTGGACTTAGATGGCATTGATGAAGTCTATGCCAGCAGTGGGTTTCGAGCCGTAGAGATTACCTATAACTCCAAGAAAATTAAAAAAGCAGATATCGAAGCAAAATTGGATTCAGTAGGTTATCTTGGCGAGCTGCCGATTCCACAGGAAACAGGTATTCCTGTGGAAGGGAATGACGGGGCTCAAGATGTTTTTTACCGCCATACCGAGGCCTACGAGCAGATCAATAATGTTGTCAGTTTTTCACAGCAGGTTGAATCTGAAAGGCGCGCCCTCTGGCCTTGCCCGGGTATGGCTCCTATTACAGGTATCGATGAGTGAGGAGCAAATAAATTATGGCTAAAAAGAGACGAACCCCCCAAGAAGCTAGCAAAGACCCTGCGGCTCAAGAACTGCTTATCCGTGCGGATGAATTAGGCCTTGGTACCGCATTTAGCAGAGCGGATGATATGGCGCCCTGTAATATCGGTGCTGCTGGGATGTGCTGCAAAATATGTAGTATGGGACCTTGCCGCTTGACCAAAGAAGGCTCTACAGGTGTTTGCGGCGCGACAATTGACACCATCCAGGCCCGTAATTTAATCCGGGCGATTGCTGCCGGTGCCGCGGCACACTCCGATCATGGTCGTGATATGGCTTTTACCCTTAAAGCGGTCGCCAATGGTGAAACCGAAGGTTATGTGCTCCGTGATGTTGCCAAGCTGCGCACTGTGGCTTCCTACTACGATATCCCGGTTGAAGATCGTTCTCCTCAAGAAATCGCCAATGAGCTTGCTGACCTTTATATTTCTCAATTTGGACAGCAGCAAGGCCGCATTGTTGTAACTAAACGTGCTCCTGAAAAGCGTCAAAAATTATGGGAAGAACAAGGCGTATTGCCGCGTGGTGTTGACCGTGAGGTTGTTGAAGCCTTACATCGTACCCACATCGGTGATGACCAGGACCCTGAACACATCTTGGAACATGCTATTCGCACATCGCTTGCAGATGGATGGGGCGGCAGCCTGATCGCCACCGATGTTTCTGATATCCTTTTTGGCACACCAGCCCCGGTTCTCGGACAGGCAAACCTCGGCGTTTTGAAGGAAGATTACGTCAATGTGGTTGTTCACGGTCATGAGCCGACTCTTAGCGAAATGATCGTTGCTGCATCTCAAACGCCTGAAATTATTGAATACGCTAAAAAAGCCGGCGCAAAAGGCGTCCAGCTTTCTGGAATTTGTTGTACTGCCAATGAAATATTAATGCGTCAGGGTATCCCTGCTGCGGGAAATTTCTTGCAGCAAGAGCTCGCCATCCTGACAGGTGCAGTTGAAGCCATGGTTGTGGATGTGCAATGCATCATGCAGGCCTTGGTAAATTTATCCGATAATTTCCACACCGATATCATTACCACCTCGAAAAAAGTCAAGATCAAAGGTGCTACACATATCGAATTTGATGAGCACAAAGCATTGACCATTGCCAAAGATATTCTCAAGCATGCGATTGATAATTATAAGAATCGCGGCGAGGTGCAGATACCGGACCACCGCACAGATTTAGTGCCCGGTTTCTCACATGAATATATCAACTACATGCTTGGTGGTTCCTATCGAGCTTCTTTCCGACCCCTCAATGACGCTGTTATGTCCGGACGTATCCGTGGTGTGGCAGCGGTTGTTGGTTGCAACAATCCTCGCAGTCAGCACGATCATTTGCATACCTATGTCACCAAAGAACTTCTTAAGCAGGATGTTTTGATTGTTGAAACAGGCTGTGGCGCGATTGCCTGCGCCAAAGAAGGATTGCTGCTTGGAGAAGCTGGTTTGGATCAAGTTGGCCCTGGTTTACGAGAAATTTGTGAAACCATCGGAATCCCGCCAGTACTGCATATGGGCTCATGCGTGGATAATACTCGCATCCTCACTGTGCTGACACAAGTAGTTGAAGAGGGCGGTCTGGGTGATGATATTGACCAGGTTCCCGCCGTTGGTTTAGCGCCAGAGTGGATGAGCGAAAAAGCGCTCTCCATCGGGACCTATTGCGTAGCCTCGGGTGCTTATGTCATCTTTGGTGGCAGCTCACCTGTCAGCGGCATGCCAGATAGAGTCTCGGACAGTGATATTGTTACCAACCTCATTGGTGAAGGTTGGGAAAAACTATATGGCGGCAAATTGGAATTCATTCCAGATCCAGACGAAATGATCAAGGCTACATTAGCACATATTGATAAGAAACGTGCTGCCCTGGGTCTGCCCGAATATGACCCTGATCGCTTTGGTCAGAGCGGTGATACCCGTATGTTGGAACTAGAAACCCTGTCGCTTGCTGACCGCAAAGCCGCAATTTACGGTTTGCCCGTAGCTGGAGATTAGATCAGTAAACAGATACCAGGATACACCCTGGTACTGATACCTGGAGGACCCTATGTCAAAATATATTGCAACTCGTGCCATCCGCGGTGCGAATTCCCTGGTGATCGAAGCTGAATTGATGCTTCGACGTGCCATTGAAGAAAAAGGCTCCGATACGCTGGTTGAATTTCCTAATACCGCCTATTTTCTGCCTACGATCTATGCCATGACCGGCCTGGAGGTGACTACCTTAGGTCAGCTTGATGAAGCTCTAAATCACGCTCGCTCACTTTTGCACCCATCACCGGCCGATAATCATTGGACACCCTATCTGGGAGAAACCCTGGATAGCGGCATGGCCACCCTTTTGGCCGCAGAGATCATCGAAGCCATCCGTTTTATTTATAACTTGCAGCCGGAACCCTTCCCGGGGATGGAGCTAACCGGTGGTACAGCTTACCCACATCTTGATAATGGGGATGGCATTAGCGGCCATCTCAACGGACCTATTGACGATATCCAATTGCGCTCATGGGGCATTCAATTAGTTGATGGTCGTATGCCTGGGTTCGCAGCCATTGTTGGTGCAGCTAAGAATAATGAAACGGCCGTCAAGATTGTCCGTGAATTGCAGCAGCGCAACATCCTGGTTTTCTTATCAGGTAACGTCAATGGACGCAGCATTATCCATCAGCTCCAAGAAGAAGGTGTGGAACTTGGTTATGATACCTACACCATCCCCTTTGGTACCGATACCATCAGCGCGATTTATGCCCTGGGCTTTGCTGCCCGTTCAGCGCTGACATTTGGTGGTATTGATGCTGGCCAGGCCCGCGATATCTTGCTCTATAACCGGGCCAGGGTGTTTGCCTTTGTGCTTGCCCTTGGTGAAGTTGATGATCTGAAATATGCTGCCGCTGCTGGCGCAATCAACTTCGGCTTCCCGGTCATTGCTGATACGGTCATTCCCGAAATTTTGCCTACCGGTGTGACCGAATACGAGCATGTCGTCTCCATGCCTTTTGAAGAAATTGAAGGCGCAGATGACCTGGAGAAAGCTGAGCTCCTGGTGCAGAAATGTATCGAAGTGCGCGGTGTGAAGATCAAACTCACCGATGTGCCTGTGCCGGTGCCTTATGGCTCTGCCTTTGAAGGTGAAGTGGTTCGCAAGACGGATATGCGGGTCGAATTCGGCGGCAAATACTCTCGCTGTTTCGAATACCTCTACACATCCCCGATGGATGAAGTTACCGATGGGAAAGTTGATATTGTCGGTCCGGGTTTTGATGATGTCGATGAGAAAGGCGCCATGGATATGGCCATTGTCGTACAGGTAGCCGGGCGTAAAATGCAGGATGATTTTGAACCGGTTCTCGAGCGCCAGATTCACTACTTTGTCAACGGCGCCTCAGGCATCCAACACATTGGACAGCGTGATATTACCTGGATACGTATTTCCAACGGTGCTGTTGAAAAAGGTTTCAACTTAGAGCACTTTGGAAAAATCCTTCATGCTCGCTTCCATGCTGATTTCGGCACCATCGTCGATAAAGTTCAGGTCACAATTTACACTGAGGTTGCTAAGGTGGATGAATGGCTTGACAAAGCCCGTGCCTCATATGACTTCCGCAATAAGCGCCTTGCTGACCTGACCGATGTCGCTGTTGAAGAATTCTACTCCTGCACCCTCTGTCAATCCTTCGCCCCCAACCATGTTTGCGTGGTCAGTCCCGAACGTTTGGGCCTCTGCGGGGCTTATAACTGGCTTGATTGTAAAGCCAGCTTCAGTATTAACCCCACCGGCCCCAACCAGCCAATCAAGCTGGGTAAAACCGTGGATGCCGATATCGGTTATTGGACAGGTACGAACGAGTATGCTCAGCAAGGCTCGCATGGTGTTGTTGAAGAAGTATCGATGTACTCGATTATGGAAAACCCAATGACTGCTTGCGGCTGTTTTGAGTGCATCGTCATGGTTATCCCAGAAGTTAATGGTGTCATGATTGTTAGTCGCGAAGATGTCGGTATGACTCCTGCAGGGATGAAATTTTCCACTCTAGCGGGGATCGCTGGTGGTGGTATGCAAACACCGGGTGTTATGGGTGTAGGTAAGTTTTATCTCGTCAGCCCTAAGTTCATCTCTGCTGACGGCGGTTTCAAGCGTGTTGTTTGGATGAGTAAAAATCTCAAAGACAGCATGGCCGCCGAATTCCAGATTGCGGCCGATCGCGAGGGCATTTCAGACCTGGTTGATCGCATCGCTGATGGCAATTCCGTGACCAGTGTTGAAGAGTTGGTAACTTGGGTCAATGAAAAAGATCACCCCGTTTTGGACATGGGTCCTATGGTTGCACCTTCTTCCACAAAAGAAGTTGCCAAACCAGCAGATGATGTAATTGCCCAGGCTGAAGCGGTAGTAGAAAAGGCCATGACTGAGCCCAAATCAGAGGTGGTCGTAGAGACAGCACCTGCAGCCGAAGTTGAATCGGTTCCAGAACCGGTTAAGCCGACCCCACCTGCACCAACAAGCGCACCACCAAGCGGCTCTATGGAACAGCGTGTTGAACGCCTTGAACGTGGTCTTACAACGCTGATAGGCTCCTTGGTCGGTGCTTTGGCTGAACTTGGCGATGTTGATGTTGCTAATCTGCCAGTTCCTACAAAAGCGGCAGCACCCACGCCAACACCAGCTGTAGAATCTGCTCCCCCACAAGTTCAGTTAGCACCCGATAATCTCTGGCTGGCTGAAGATACAAAGACCGAGATACTCAAAGAAAATTGGACTGGAGCGGTGCAAGAGATTCAAATTGGCGCCACCGCTGCAGATGGCGGCACCCGTACCAGTGTCATTAAGGTTGGTGGTCAGTCTGCCATGCCTTTCATGGACTTTGAAGGTGGCAGTCCTAATAAACCAGTTATTGCAATTGAAATTAAAGATCGCCGCCCCGATGATTGGTCGGAACTCCTGCTCAAAGAGTGGGGGGATGCGCTCAATGATCCTGGCACCTGGGCCAAAGCTGCTGAAGCTGCTGGTGCAGATTTGCTGCAGTTGACCCTTTCGCTGACCGATGCCGATGGCAATCCAACCACGCCTGACGCTGCTGTTGCTGCGGTTCGCAAAATACTCGATGCTACTGGATTGCCCTTGATGGTTTTTGGTCCCGGACAAGTTGAAATCGATAACGAATTGATTGTCCCCATTGCCGATGCTTTCAAAGGTGAGCAGCTGCTTTTGGGTCTCTGCGAGGATAAAAATTACCGCACAATTGTGGCTTCAGCTATGGCTAATGGACACCTGGTGAATGCTCGTACCGCTATGGATGTCAATCTCGCCAAACAACTCAATATCTTGATTACAGATATGGGCTTACCGCTGGAGCGCATTATCATGGATCCGACTACTGGCGCTCTGGGTTATGGTTTCGAATATGGTTATTCTGTCATGGAGCGTTTACGCATGGCCGCCCTCCAGGGCGATAAAATGACCCAACTGCCCATGTTAGTGACACCTGGTGAAGAGTGTTGGAAGACCAAAGAAGCCAAAGTTGGAGATAATGTCCCCGAAACCTGGGGTGATTGGCTTGAGCGTTCGATTACCTGGGAGACCTTAACATCTGTGATGCTGATAGAAGCTGGAGCAGATGTAATTACCCTGCGTCATCCCGAAAGTCTGCGGCGCACACGTGCGGCCATTGACGATTTGACGTCAAAATAAATTACGATACTAGCTGCCCGGTATCAAGTGTTGGAAAGGTCTAAGCATCCAATGCCCTGATGCCGGAGCAGCTGGTACTGGAATACCTGAAAACAAACTGGAGATGGACTATGGCTTTATCAGGCATACAAATTTACAAAATGCTTCCAATGACCAACTGCAAGGATTGCGATTTTCCTACGTGTTTAGCTTTCGCGATGAAATTAGCTGCCAAGCAAGTAGAGCTTTCCTTATGCCCGCACGTTAGCGAAGAATCGAAAGCCTTGCTCTCGGAGGCTGCTGCACCACCAGTACGTCCCTTTGTGCTGAAATCCAATGGTCATGAGGTTAAAGCTGGCAATGAAGTTGTGCTTTTCCGCCATGAGAAAACTTTCTACAGCCGCCCCGGCCTTTTCTTGCGAGTTTACGATTCTCAGAGTATCGATGAGATCAAGGCAAAAATTGAACCCGCAGATGCTTATGTTGTTGATTATGTTGGTATTGATCTCGATATGGGTGGTTTTGTCGTTCAGTCTGATGGCGGTGATTTCGCCCAGGCTGTCAAAGCTGTGCGAAGTGTTAGTCAGCGCCCCATGATTTTGGTTGGACCACCTGATCAGCTCAAAGCTGGATTGGCCGAGCTCAACGGTGATGAAAAAGTGATGCTGGCTCACGCAACTGAGCAGAACTGGGAAGCCATGGCTGCTCTCGCAAAAGAGCATGATGCTGCCCTTGCTGTTGAAGCTGATTCCGTTGATGATATGGTTGCTCTATCCGAGAAAGTCAGTCAAGCTGGCGTCAAAGACTTGGTTCTCTCACCCACGCAGCGTGGCTTCCAAGGCACTTTGATGGCCAATACAACTTCCCGGCGCATGGCAATTAAGAAAAATTTCCGGGCCCTTGGGTACCCGATCATCAGCTTCCCAGGTGATGTTGGTGATGCCGCCCGCGAAGCCATGTTAGCTGCGCAGGCCATTGGTAAATACAGCGGTTTTATTGTCTTGGATCACTTTACTCCTGAAACCGCTTATGCCTTGCTTGTACTGCGTGAAAACATTTACACCGACCCACAGAAACCAATTCAAGTACAGCCTGGCGTTTATGAGATCAATGATCCCGGTCCCGATGCACCTGTCTTGGTCACAACCAATTTTAGTATCACTTACTTTAGCGTTGCAAACGAAGTCGAAAGCTCTGGAAACCCCGCCTGGTTGTTGGTTACCGAGTCCGAAGGTATGAGCGTGCTGACCGCTTGGGCAGCAGGTAAATTTGATGCTGAGATTATTGCTAAAGATGTTAAGCGCTTCAAAGTAGGCGAGAAAGCCCCCGGTAGTATGAATATTGTTTTGCCCGGCCACACAGCCGTGCTTTCTGGTGAACTTGAAGAAGAACTTCCTGACTGGCATGTCTTGGTTGGGCCTCGTGAAGCCGTTGACATACCAGCTTATCTAAAAACCGCAATTTAATCTAACGGGTCTAATTCGTTCTTCACTAAAGTAATTTGGTGAACCCGACGAATTAGACCTGTTGACGAATCGACTTTTCGCATAAGAATCATATGGCCGAACATATCGTATTATTCGACGTTGCATCCGAACCAGTTAGCGTACCTACAGGTTCCTTGATTTCTGAAGCCGCCGAAAAGGCTGGTGTTGAGATCAATCAACCTTGTGGCGGTCAGGGTCGCTGCGGCCGCTGTGCTGTTCAAGTTACCGAAGGAGATGTCCGTCGTCGCAGCACACTGCGCTTATCTGATGAAGATGTAAAATCAGGTTACGCTTTAGCTTGCCAGTCGGTGATCGAAGGGGACGTCAAGATCACCGTGCCGCCGCAAGAAAAAATCCAACGCCGGCTGACAACTGATCGCACTGTAGGAAAAGTTTCAATTCCCGACGGTTATGATCCTCAGCAAGGACAAACCGTCCGCCGTATTAATGTCACCTTGTCGCCGCCTAGCATGGACGATCAAAGCGATGATTGGAGCCGTCTCCAAACAGCTTTGCGCAAGCAATCCGGAGTTACCCAGCTTAGGGCATCTTTGGAATGTATGCGCAAAATTGGACCCATTCTCCGCAAGGGCGATTGGAAAGCTACTGCTATTCTCAATGGGCAGACCTGGGATTGCCCCGATTGTCCGGCAGAATTGCTCAGCTTGCAGTCAGGACATCTTCCTGAGACCACGCCATTATGGGGTGCCGCAGTCGATATTGGGACGACCACCGTTTCTGTTTGGATGGTTGACCTGCTTACGGGAGAAGTTCAGACACAGGTTGCAGAATACAATCAACAAATCTCGCGTGGTGAGGATGTCATTTCGCGTATCATTGTGGC
>JBDLJO010000088.1:0-9794 GCA_039714275.1 Chloroflexota bacterium
GGAGTGACGCTGATATTTGCATTTTCAAGGAGGCTGTCGGCAAATTCGGTTGATGTCCAACCATCAGGAACGGTACTCCAAATATAAAGCGAGGACTTGGGACGAACATGATGTATACCCAAAGAAACCAGGGTGTTGGAAACGATATCCCGGCGCTGGCGGTAGATCTCATTGCGCTGGTCTATCCAGCTTTGATCGGCAGTTAAGGCAAATGCTGCCGTTTCCATAATCGGAAGAAAATGACTGCTGTCGATATTCGATTTCAGCTTATGTAATCGATCAAGCACCGCAGGGCTGCCAACGCAAGCGCCAACCCGCATACCAGCCATATTATGGGATTTTGAGAGCGAGTTAAACTCCACTGCGACGGCCTTGGCGCCAGGTACCTGTAAAACACTGGGAGCCTGATAGTGGTCAAAAGTAACCTGTGTGTATGCGGCGTCATGGCATAAAAGGATATCGTATGCTCGACAAAATGCCACTGCTTCAGCAAAAAAGGGAAGTGTAGCTACGGATGCGGTTGGGTTATTGGGATAATTTAACCACATCACTTTGGCTCGCCGGGCCTGATCAGCCAGGATATTATCAAAGCGCGGCAAATAATCATGCTCGGCCAGCAGCGGCATGGAAATTGGCTCCCCTCCGGCAAATAATGCCCCTCGAGCATACGTCGGATAACCGGGATCAGGAACCAACACTATATCACCCGGATCGATCAAAGCTTGCATTAAATGGAATATGCCTTCTTTGGACCCCAGCAGAGGCAGCACTTCATGATTGGGATTCAGCTGAACATCAAATACCCGGGCATACATGGCCGCCCAGGCCTGACGGAGGGTCTCTATACCGCGATGAGATTGATATCCATAAACATCGGGCTGTGTTATCCGATTCCCGAAATGATTCAGAATCTGCGGGGAGGGCGGCATATCCGGGGAACCCATATCGAGGCGGATAACATCATGCCCTTGGGCCTGGCGCCGGGAGATCTTCTCGCTGTAAGCAGCGAAAAAATGAGTATTGATTTTTTCCAATCGGGCCGAATTTTGAGTCATGGGGTCATCCGTGAATTACGCTGATATGCTCTGCGGCGCTGGTCAGTGCGGCATCAAGTTCATCTATATTGTTTCCTCGCACCAAGGTTTCCAGGCGGTCCAGCTGGGATCGAAACTCAGCCAGGCTGTTTAAAATATTAGCTGGATTGGTGGCTATAATTTCTTTCATCAACGCCGGAGACGAAGCAGCTAAACGAGTCATGCTGCGGAATCCCGGTCCGATTAAGGCTGCGGAATCAGCCGGTATCGATAATCCGAGTGCGGCTGATATCAAATAGGGTGCATGGCTGGTGGCCGCCGCATAACGGTCATGGATCAACGGGTCAATCCATAGTTCGTCCGCGCCGACAGCTTTGACTACAGCAGATGCCAGGCCGCGAGCGCGCTGCGAAGTGCGAGGCAGTACCGAGAGCGCAAAAGCTGCGCCATGATAAAGCGAACCTTCAGCGTGCCGCAAGCCGCTTTTTTCTTTGCCGGTCATCGGGTGCCCGCCAATGGGATCAAAGCGATCGGGCAGTGTCTCTAAAGCACGGCAAATCTCTGCCTTGGTTGACCCTAAATCCATGATCACCGCTGGATTTGGCATCAATTCTGGGAGGCGCGCAATCCAATCGATGATCGACAAAACCGGCGCGGCCAGGATCACCATATCTGCGCCGGCGAGAATTTCAGATGGATGATCAGCAGCATGATCTACAATTCCCAAGTCAAGCGCCATAGTAATCACATCGGGGTTGGGATCATAAGCCCAACACGATCGACAATGTCCCTTCAAGCCCAATCCTAGGGATCCCCCCATCAAGCCCAAGCCAAGGATGGCAATACGCGTATCATCCAGCCTTACAGGAAGCAAGTGATCACGCTTCATGATCAATAGGTTTCGTACAAATTGAACGACCGACTGCCTCGGCAACTGCCCGTACCTGGGCTACCATTTCAGCAAATCGTTCGGGCTTGAGCGATTGTCCACCATCGGAGAGCGCTTCTTCGGGCTTGTGATGGACCTCCACGATCAACCCGTCCGCTCCGGCAGCGACCGCGGCGCGTGCAATAGCATTGACATACTGCCAGTGTCCGGTACTGTGACTGGGGTCAAGGATGACAGGCAGATGAGTGCGCTCTTTTAATACAGGAATGGCATTGATATCTGTTGTATTACGAGTGGCGGTCTCAAAAGTACGGATACCGCGTTCACACAACACAACTCGAGGATTATCATGGGAAAGGATGTATTCTGCGGCCAACAAAAATTCATCTATCGAAGCACTCAAACCGCGTTTTAACAAGACAGGTAGTTGGCTCTCCCCTACTTTGTGCAGCAGCGGGTAATTTTGCATATTACGGGCGCCAATTTGAAACATATCGGTATATTTGGCTATCAGGTCAACTTGATCAGGCGAGACAACTTCTGTGACAATACCCAGGCCTGTGGCAGTACGTGCTTCAGCTAATATCTCCAGCCCCTCTTCCCCCATACCTTGAAAGGCATACGGAGAGGTTCGCGGTTTGAAGGCCCCACCCCGCAAAACCGTTGCTCCAGCTTCACGCACTGCATGAGCAATTTCAAGCATTTGAGTGCGGCTTTCCACCGAGCACGGCCCAGCAATCAGCACGATTTGATCAGTTCCAAACTGAATGCCGTCCATAGGAACAACGGTGTTCTGGGTAGAAAATTCTCTCGAGGCTCGTTTATACGGACGCGATACCGGTAAGATGCGGTCCACACACGGCATGAGCAAGAATTCATCTTGGTTAACCTTGCGTACATCCCCAACAATACCCAGGACCACACGCTCCGAGCCTTGAATAGGGTGCACGTGGGCTCCATAATGCTCAATTCGTTGGGTGACCTGTTTAATCTCATCTTGGGTAACATCGGTGCGCATGATAATAATCATAGTTTCACTTCCTGGAGGTGAGTAATTTTTTGCTGGTCAATGTCAGGGCGTAATTGAACCGCTTCGTTCAGGTAAACGTGTTGGACATCTGATTGGGGTATTGTGGTGTTCCAATGCAGAAGTACCCGCACACATCGAGACAGTTCACCGGGCACAGGTATCTCACGCGCACACAGCAAGGGGACATCCATCCATCCCAGCTCTCGAGCAGCACGAGCCGGATATGTGGCGTTCAAGTCAACCGTGACTGTAAAAAACGCGCTGGCCAGGTCTTCTGTTTTCAAGCTTGGGTTGACCGCCATGATCATTAATAACATTTCACGAGTAGCGGATAATATGGCCTCAGGCGTATTTTCAACAGCTGCTGTGGCGCCACGGACACCTTGGATCTTTGTTTTACACATAACTTCTCCTCAAGAAATTTAATAAAAAAAGAGCGAAGCCGATGGCTTCGCTCTGGTTCTAAAAGTAGATAGGTATCTGCTTAAACACCGCCAACGACAATTGAGGATCTATTGTCGTAAAAATAAAAGCTGGCGGTAAAGCGGAAAATATTATTCATGGATCGAGGTTCTGACCTAATTTGGTTAAGATTGGCGGGATTATACTGGACAGATCAGGACGAGTCAAGCGGCAATTAGAGATGGCAAACTAATTAGTACACTGCAGCACAATTCTTATATCAGTATATTCAACTTTATCAGGCCCATGATAAACTATTATTATGCAAGCTGTTGTCCAAGCCCATGAAATTCCCTATCGTGATCCGTTGGCGGCTTTCTATCCATTTGCCGGTGAACCACACGCGCTTTTTTTGGACAGCGCGCAAATCACCGACCGCCTGGGGCGTTATTCTTTCATCGCGGTGGATCCTTTTTTGACAATGACCAGCAAAGATAGGCAGATCATCCTGGGAGATGAAAAAATCGTTGGGAATCCATTTGAGGTCTTAAAAGCGCAGTTGGATCAATATCGGATCGCTCACCGCAGCGGTCTGCCACCCTTCCAAACCGGGGCGGCAGGCTACTTTGGATATGATCTTGGACATCATATTGAAGACCTGCCCAAAGCGCGCCATGATGATATGGAGTTCCCCGATTTGATGGTCGGGTTTTATGATCTGGTGATCGCATTTGATCACTTACAGCAGCGAGGGTGGATTATGTCCAGTGGATTCCCTGAGATTGACCCCATCGCTCGCAAAAAACGCGCCCGGGTCCGGATTCAAGGTATATTGAGTAAACTAGCGGATAGTCCGGTAAATCACCCGGCACCCACAGCTATTGCAGCGCCCCTAAAGATAGAATCGAACTTTGAAGATCGCGGTAAATACGAGGCAGCAGTACAGCAAGTTATTGATTATATTTACGCTGGCGATATCTTTCAGGCCAATCTCTCCCAACGCTTTCAAGCTGAGCTGGGGCCCCAAGATTCACCATTTAAGCTCTACCAACGCCTGAGGTCAATTAACCCAGCACCCTTTGCTGCTTACCTTGATTTTGAAGACGTGGTCATTGCATCGGCATCACCAGAGCGGTTTCTGCTGCTGCGTGATAACTGGGTTGAAACCCGCCCCATCAAGGGCACCCGACCGCGGGGTACAACCACAGAAAGCGACCAGGAGTTCGCGGCGGCGCTGCTGAGCAGCGAAAAAGATCGCGCCGAGAATGTAATGATCGTTGATTTAATGCGCAACGATCTTTCGCGAGTCTGCCAGGATAACTCCGTTAAAACGCCTGAAATTTGTGCCCTTGAAAGCTACGCCACGGTGCATCATTTGGTCTCCACGGTTGAAGGTCAGCTCCAACCCGGAAAAAACGCCCTTGATCTGCTGCAAGCCACCTTCCCCGGCGGTTCCATTACCGGTGCACCAAAAATTCGCGCTATGGAGATCATCACCGAGTTAGAGCCGACCCAACGCGGCCCGTACTGCGGCAGCATCGGTTATATCAGTTTCAGCGGCGATATGGATACCAGCATCGTCATCCGGACCTACGCAATCAAAGATAATATCGTCACCTTCCAGGCTGGCGGCGGCATTGTGGCAGATTCTAGCCCAGCCGCCGAATATGATGAAACACTTGATAAAGCCAGGGCACTGATCAATGCCCTGGGAAAATGATCAACATAAACTCAAACTATGATTCTGATCATCGATAACTACGATTCCTTCGTCTACAACCTGGCCCGTTACGTCAGTGAACTGGGCCATGAACGCCGCGTCGTACGCAACAATGAAATCACACTGGATGAGATTGCGCGTCTGGCACCCTCCCATATCATTGTCTCGCCAGGACCATGCACGCCCAACGAAGCTGGAATCTCCAACGATGTTATTGAACACTTTGGCGCTTCAATCCCAATTTTAGGCGTATGCCTGGGGCATCAGTGCATCGGTCAGGTTTATGGCGGCCGGATTGTACTCGCCAAGCAGCCCGTCCACGGGAAAACTTCTCCCATAACCCATGATGGCGCTGGTGTTTTCCAGGGCATCCCTTCTCCATTTAATGCCACCCGCTATCACTCTTTGATTCTCAAGCGCGCCGATCTGCCGGATGATCTGATCGTCACAGCAAACAGCCCGGATGGCGAAATCATGGGCCTGCGGCACCGCAAACACCCGGTCGTTGGGGTACAGTTTCACCCTGAAGCAGTGCTTACCGAAGGCGGCTATACGCTGCTGGGCAATTTCTTAAAATTATGATCATCTACTTGAATGGCGACATCCTCCCCCAGGAAAATGCACAAATATCAGCATCCGATCGCGGTTTACTCTTAGGAGACGGCATTTTTGAGACCCTGCGAGTTTATCAAGGCCGCATCTACCGCCTGGACGATCATCTTGACCGCCTGATGGCGAGTGCCAATACTTTGGGGATTCCAATGCCGGTTTCCAGGATCGCGCTGTGCGAAGCTTTGGACGCCACCCTTGAAGCCAATCAACTGGCCCAAAGTGACGCCAGCATGCGTTTAACCCTGACCCGCGGTGCCGGTCCAAGAGGTCTGGATTTACCATCCGACCCTGAGCCTACCCTTTTGATCAGCGCCGCACCACTCGACCAGACACTCCTCCCCCCGGCTACAGCGCTGATTAGCAGCATCCGCCGCAACCAACACTCACCATTAGCGAGCATTAAATCTCTCAATTTCCTGGATAATATCTTAGCCCGGAGTGAAGCCAGATCTCAGGGATTGGATGAAGCTTTAATGCTCAATACGGATGGACAATTAGCCGAGGCCAGCGCAGCCAATCTTTTTATCGCAGCCAACGACAGCCTGCTGACCCCCACGGTAGTTGACGGCGCGCTGCCCGGAATCACCCGGGCGGTGATCTTTGAAATTTCCAAATCGCAGGCCATTCCTATCCAAGAGCGTTCTTTGAGCCGTGATGAGCTGCTCGAAGCGGATGAAGCATTTCTCACCAACAGCATCATTGAGGTTCGTCCGCTGATTCAGGTTGAGGGACAAATCATCGGTCACGGGGGTATTGGACCGCTGACAGAACGTATCCAGGATGCTTATCGCCGGCTGACAGCGCAGTAAATATCCGCCATTTGTGCTCTAGCCGCCGTTCTCGGCGGCAAAGACACCGCCTTGAGCAGGATAAAAAAAGCCCTGTGGTTTCTGAGACCCACAGGGCTTTCAATATCGTGATATGTTGATTGAAAGTTATAAACGCATCACATGCCCGCAGTAATCGCAGGTTAATCTGTCCATGCCTCGCAGCACAACCTGATCAATCGTGGCGCCGCAGGACGGGCATTTTTCCGGTGCCGATTTGACTTTTTCAACCTGCTCCGCCGCAATCGGGACAGCCCGATCCTGGTCAAAATCTTTGGACTTGGCCCGTTTGATCAACGCGCCCCAGGTTTCACTATCATCCCAGATATGAACCTTTGCGGAAGATAGCGGCGCACCGCTGGCAAAGTTGATCTCTAGGTAATCATCTTTGTTTAGAAAACCCTGGTTCTCAGTTTTGACGCTTTCAACCAGCGCCGCGGGGGATTCCCAAAGCTGCTGCTGCACCATCTTTTTCTCCGTAGCGACAAAGAGAATTTTCTTGGTGGCAATTTTTTCTTTTTGTTCAAAGATCAAGCGTTGATCGGTTAAAAATAAAACGCCTTCAGGATCATCTTTTCGTTCTTTTTCCCCTTTTACCCAGACAGCTTTCACGGCCATGACACCCGCTTCCGTGGCTAAGAGCTGGAAGGTCGCTTCGCTGATCTCCGTCAACATCCAATCAACTTTAGCCATCCCTGCTTTGATTTTGTTGACCTGGTTGCTGAATTGATCGTACATACCCTCGATGCTGCTTTCGGCGGCAGAAACCTTCCCTTCAAGCGTGCTGATCGCGGCTTCAGTCCGATCTACCAATGGGCTTGCGGCAGTGGGGTTTTTAGCGCGCCCACCCAACCGGGTGATCTGGTTTTCAATCGGGCGCAAACCGGCTTCAAGGGATGTCGTCTGGGCCTCAATTTGCCGCATGACACCCGGGCGCAGGGTGCGCCACTGCTGAGCCAGGTCTTTGGCCTGGGCTTCCAACCCTTTATTGAAAACATAACCACGCGCCCGTTGATCAGCAATTTTACGATCGAGATTCTTGGTGTTGGTTTCTAGATCCTCGAGGCTGTCACGCAAGGATGTTAAACGGACCTCTTTTTGTAAATCCGATAATTCCCTCTGCAGAGAGCTGATTTTGCGGGTAATTTCTTCGGCAGCAGTAGATGATGACATGATGGTTAAATCTCCTTTGATGATCTTTTGGCTGGCTTTATTTTACCGCTAATTTTATGCCGTCAGCGCGGCCCACATAATTTCGCGCGGCGCTTCAACATCGGTCCAGCGCTCAAAAGCCAGGGCGGCCTGCTCGACCAGCATCCCCGAACCCGTCACCGCTGCCAATCCGGCCTCCCGCGCCTGAGCCACAAAATATGTCCGGCGAGGGTTATAAACCAGGTCATAAACCGAGGCGCCGGCTGGGAAGGGCGCATCCTTCGGCCAGGGGGAGACCCGGGTATTTGGGTACATACCCACAGGCGTGGCATTGACAATTAATGAAGAAGATAACTCATCCATAGATAACCCCAACTCACCCAAGGGAAGTACTTCAATCAGGTTATCGGAGGTGGATAACTGCTCAGCAAGCCCGGCTGCCTGGGCAGTACTGCGTGCGGCCACGGTCACGGACCAGCCGTGCGAGATCAGCGCATAAACGACCGCTCTCGCGGCACCTCCGGCGCCTAAAACCAGGGCCTGGGAACGTTCAAATCGTTGAACAGGGAAATTTGCACACAGATCGGTCCAAAATCCACCGGCATCCGTGTTGTCGCCGATCAACAAACCGTTTTCCATAAATACAGTATTGACCGCCCCAATACTTGCTGCTGCCGGCGTCAGATGATCTACAAGGTTCACCAGATTGCCTTTATGGGGAATAGTAATATTCAGACCGTCAATTGATCTTCCCTGCAATTTTGCCAATAATACAGCAAGTTCCTCGGCACCCTCAGGAAGCGGCGGCACGGCATATAATCGATAATCCCCATCGAACCCCAGTGAACGCAAGGCTGCTTTGTGCAGCGCAGGGGAATAGCTGTGCTCCAGAGGCCAGCCGATCAAACCCAGGTTAAATACTTTCATCATACTGATTTAATCTCAGCGCCTAAATGCTTTAATTGATCAACAAAGCCAGGGAAAGACTCGGCAATGATTTCGGCATCCGAGAGGGTGACCGGGGATTCGGCGCCCAGGCTCAGTACTGCCAGCGCCATGCCCAAACGGTGATCACCGCGCGCAGAGACCTCCCCGCCCTGGTAGGGCAGCCCGCCCTGGATGGTAAAGCCGTCATCCTGAGCTTCAATTTGCACCCCTAATTTGCAAAATTCCTCGACCAGCACTTGAATACGGTCGGTTTCTTTGTAGCGCAGTTCTTCAGCATCCTGCACGACGGTGCTTCCCTCAGCGTGGACCGCGGCAACCGCAAAAACGGGGAATTCGTCAATCATGCGCACGACAATATCGCCTTTGATCACCGCCGCTTTTAGCTTACTCGACCGCACGATCAAATCTCCCACCGGCTCACCCGCACGAGGTTCACCCGAGAGGATCTCTATATCCGCGCCCATGCTGAGCAGGGCATCTATTAATCCTGTACGCGTTGGATTGAGACCAACGCCTTGTAAGCGAATTTCAGAATTGGGCGTGATCAATGCCGCGACGATCAGGAAGGCGGCCGATGAGACATCTCCAGGGATGGTGAAACGCAGCGGGGTAAGAGGCTGCTCTGGGGGGTTAAGGCGCACAACGCCAGGCTGAACATCGAGATCAATGCCCATCTGAGCGAAGATGCGTTCGGTGTGATCACGGGACGGACCCGGCTCATGAATGATGGTAGGTGCCAACCCACCCAGACCGGCCAGCAGCAAGGCAGTCTTTACCTGGGCGCTGGCAACCGGCAGATCAATTTCAAGGCCTTTTAAACCGCCGGTCTTATTTTCCCCGATGCGAATAGGGGCATACCCACCTGCCGCAGTTTCGATATCAGCACCCATTGCTGCTAAAGGCTCGACCACGCGCCCCATTGGGCGGCGGCGCAGCCCATCTGAGCCATCCAAAACAGCGGGAGTGTTTGTAGCTGCCAGCGCGCCGGCTAATGTACGGATGGTCATCCCTGAATTCCTGCAGTCGATCGGTGTATCCGATGCCCGCCATGGTTTCAATCCCGTGCCCGTAACGGTCAGTGTGGTGCCATCCAAGAACCACTCAATACCGAGTTGTGAAAGGGCCTCCAGCATGGTTTCAGTCACGCCAGCCACCAAAAAGTTGCCAAAGCGGCTCTCAC